>DASXYQ010000465.1:0-14161 GCA_036502445.1 Roseiarcus sp.
TGCGACCTTCTCGACCTGCTTCGGCGCGCCGTTCATGCCGCTGCATCCGACGGTTTACGGCAACCTGCTGCGCGATCTCGTCGGGCGACATCACGTCGACTGCTGGCTCGTCAACACCGGCTGGACGGGCGGGCGCGTCGGAGTCGGACGGCGCATGCCGATCCGCGTGACGCGCCGCCTGCTGTCGGCCGTGCTCGATGGCACGTTACACAATGCGGATTTCCGGACCGACCCGCATTTTGGCTTGGCCGTCCCGAGGCTGGTGCCCGGCGTCGAGCCGCACATTCTCGACCCGGTCAAAACCTGGCGCAACAAGGGCGAGTTCGCACAGACCGCCGGGCGGCTGGTGCAGATGTTCCGCGACAACTTCGCCAAATTCGAGGACCAAACCGACGACCATGTCCGCGCCGCCGGCCCGACGCCGCGCGTCAAGCTGGCGTAGTCGCATGCATCGTTGAATTGGGGCGCGGGAACTGAGCCAGCAGCACGAGCCTGATCGGTAAGGTTGCGGCCAATCACCCAGGCCCCTCACCTCTCCCCGCTGAGAGGCGGGGAGAGGGGGCCGAGGCCGTTGCTTCAGGGCGAACGGCGAACTTACATATCCGAATTTTCCGGCCGCAAAACCGGCGCCGACGCTCCTCTCCCCGCCTCTTGCGGGGAGAGGTCGGGTGAGGGGCCCTGGGGATTGGCCGCGACGCCCTTCGCCCGTCGCGCCGCCGCGATTACCGTAATCCCCTAATCCAACCGTCGAGGCCGCTGCTCGCCATTGCGTTGGCAATCGGGGTGTTACCGTCGCAACCATTTTGGCGAGGGCTGAAGCGACGACGTAACGCAGCATCGCCATTCCTCTGATCGCAGTCGAAACGCCACCGGAAATAAAAGCCGGCGTTCGACAATCAGAGGATGGAGCTCATGAAGATACTCGTCGCTTCCACACCAGCGCTCGGCCACGTCAATCCAATGCTCGCGATAGCGCGCGTTCTGATGTCGGAAGACCATGAAGTCGCCATCTATACGGGGTCGGCTTTTCGCGCCCGCGTCGAAGCTTCCGGGGCGGAATTCTTTTCATTGCCGCCGGATGCGGATTTCGACCTGACAGATCCGTTCGCGCGATTTCCAGAACTGAGGACCCTGCCGCCGGGATTCGAATGGATGCGCGTCGCCATGGAGCGCGCTTTCGTCGACAACATTCCGGCTCAACACGAGGGTCTGCAGAGTCTCATACATCGCTTGGGTCCTGACGTCATTGTCGGCGACGACATGTTCTTTGGCGTGCTGCCGATGCTGCTCGGCGCGCGTTCGCAGCGGCCACCGGTTGTTCTCTGCGGCACCTCGATCCTGCATTCGCCGCGGGAAGACGGCGCGCCGATGTTCCTCGGCCTGCCGCCGGCGGAAACGCCTGAACAGCGTGACGAATACGCCGTCATCGCGCGGGATTATGACGAGGCCGTCCATCAACCTGTAGGACTTCGCCTCAACCGGGTGCTCGAGCAATTGGGCGTCGGTCCGACATCGATGTCGCCGTTTTACACCGTTATCGAATTGGCCGACGCCTATCTGCAATTGTCGGCGCCGAGCTTTGAATTTCCACGCGACATTCCGCGCTCGGTGCATTTTGTCGGCACGCCGCCGATCATTCCCGGTCAGGTCCCGCCTCCACCCTGGGCGCACGAACTCGATGGTTCGCGAAAGGTCGTGCTGGTGACGCAGGGGACGGTCGCCAACCACAATCTCAACCTACTGGTCGGACCGACCCTGGCGGCGCTCGCGAATGAGCCGGACGTGCTGGTCGTCGCGACCACGGGAGGCCGCCCCATGGACGCGATTCCAGGTCCCATACCCGTCAATGCACGCGTTTCGAGCTACTTGCCGTTCGAATGGCTGTTGCCAAAGGTCGACGTGATGGTCACCAACGGCGGCTATGGCAGCGTCAACCAGGCAATGAGCTTCGGCATTCCGCTCGTCGCCGCGGGACTTACCGAGGACAAGGCTGACGTCAACGTGAGGGTCGCGTGGTCCGGCGTCGGCATCAATCTCGCTACCAACGAGCCGAGTGAGGAAGCGCTGCGCGGAGCGGTGCGGACCGTGCTCGATCAGCCCGGCTACCGCTTGCGGGCCAGGCAAATGGCGGATGAGTTCGCTGCAATCGATACGCGATCGGAAATCCTCAGAATCATCAGCCAACAAGTTGTGGATACGAAAGAGTTGCCGGAAGTCCGCGCGCTGGCGGCACTCTATCCAGCGTAGCTGATTCGCAGCGCAAAGCGGCGGAGCGAAACTCATCCTCCCTCCGTCGCAATGCCAATTTGAAAGGAGCGGAGGCTCATGCCATGCGAATCCACCCGGCTTCCTTTGCCTTTACGCTACTGCTCGGCTTCCTCGCCGCCTTGCCATATTCCGGCATCGACATCAACTTGCCAGCGCTTTCCGCAACTGGCGCGGCGCTGAGCGCCAGCGCTTCCGATGTCGGCCTGACGATGAGCGCCTTTGTGTTCACCCTCGCGGCGCTGCCGCTGCTGTACGGCCCCGCCTCTGACCGGTTTGGCCGCAAGCCCATCGTGGTGTTCGGGATCCTGCTTTTTGTCGTGGGCAGTGTTGCTTGCGCACTCGCTCCGTCGCTGCCGGTGTTGCTGGCAAGTCGCATCGTTCAGGGCGTCGGCGCCGCCGCCATGGGAACGATACTTGCGATCGTCCGCGATCTCTTCGACGGGAACGTCGCACGGAGCAAGATCGCCAACGTCATGGTCGCAGGGAATGTTGCGACCATGGTCGCGCCTACAGCGGGCGCCGCGCTGCTCACGCTCGGCAACTGGCGATTGATCTATGCAGTCCAGGCCGGGGTTGGCTCGATTCTGTTGCTCGCAACGCTTCTTGGCCTTTCCGAGAGCGCGAGGATCGATCCAGCTCTTCGCTCGGGTTCGGCGATAGTGTCGAGCTATCTTCGTGTGCTGACGCACCCGGTTTCGTTCGGATTCGTCTTGGTCGGCGCAGCCGCCGGCGCGACGGTGTTTGCCTATGTCACTGGCGCTTCGCTGTTCTTCATCGGCGTGGTTGGCCTGCGTCCCGACCAATATGGCCTCATATTCAGTGCGTGCTCAGCCGCAATCATGTGCGGCGCCTTCTTGGACGGGCGCCTTGGTCGTCGCGAAATAGCATCCGGCGACGTCCTCGCAACCGGCCTCATGTTGATGACGATCGGTTCCGTTGTGTTGCTCGCCATGGCAATGGGCGGTTTGAGATCTCCGGCGCTCTTTGCCGGGCTGCTGATCGTGGTCGCGTTCGCTTTCGGCCTGTGTCTTCCGAACGTGATGAACGCGACGATGCAGCCGCTGCCGGAGATTGCCGGCGCCGTCAGCGCTGCCGCCGGAAGCGTACAGCTGACGGCTTGTGCGGTCTCGAGCGGGCTTGTTTCGCTTCTGTTTGACGGACGGTCAGCGCTCTCCATGACCGCGACGATGGCGCTGAGCTCGCTTCTGGGATTGGGCGCCTACTGCCTGATCGCCCGTCCCGCCGAGCGCCGACTTCGAGCTGTCTAGAGTTACGGGAGCTACGGAGTTACGGAGACATTTCAGAAGTTTCCCGTCGCCATCGCCGGGCCGCCCTATACCCGCCGGAACTTGCTCGGAACGACTCGACGTCGACGGCGCGAGGCGACGACGAGCTTTACTTGGACTTAACGCTCGGCGTGCCAGTTTGCATGCAAGCTGCGGATTTGCCGCCTCGGCAAACCACCCGAGGCGGCGGCGCTTTATTCCGCGCGGTGGATGCCGAGCCGATCGGAATAAGGTCGCCGAGGTCTGTCGATGAATGCGAACCGTGGAGATCGGCGCGTCGATATCGATGGCTTGCGCGCGGTCGCGATCCTGCCGGTCGTTCTTTACCATCTGAGAACCCCGTTCTTTCATGGGGGATTTTTCGGCGTCGACGTCTTTTTCGTCATCTCCGGTTACTTGATCGCGCAAATCATCCGAAGAGAGACCCTCCATGGTGAATTTTCGATACTGAAATTCTACGAACGTCGGATCCGGCGTATTTTTCCTGCGCTCTTCGCAATGATAGCGATCGTGGGCGTCGCCGGCTATTTCCTGATGTTCCCCCGCGAATTCGACACTCTGGGGAAATCGATCGCGGCGACCGTTCTATTCTCGTCGAACCTGTATTTCTTTTACACGAATGATTATTTTCAGAACGCGGCCCAATTTCAGCCTTTGCTGCATACCTGGTCGCTCGCCGTGGAAGAGCAGTTTTACCTTCTCTTTCCGATCTTGATGATTTTCATGCGGCGGCGGTCCGGACCGGAGATCACTGCCTCGCTTGCCGCGATCGCCGCGCTATCCTTCGCGATCGACGGCTGGATGCTGCGGGACCATGTCACGGCGGCCTTCTATCTCCCTATTCCGAGAGCCTGGGAGCTATTGATCGGCGCCATTCTCGCCGTGCACGGAACCCCGGCAAAAACAAGCGCCGCGATGCGGGAGACCGCGGGAATCGTCGGACTCCTGGCGATCGCGTACGCGTCGGTCTTCCTGTCTGCGAGCGCCGAACTTTCCTACCCCGCCGCGGTCTACGCCTGCGGCGGCGCGGCGCTGTTGATCGTGGCGGGCAGTGGTGCGGGTTCCCTCGCCAGCCGTGCGCTCGCCAATCCGATATTCGTCTACATCGGCCGCATTTCCTACTCGCTGTATCTCTGGCACTGGCCGCTGATCGTCGGTTTCAAGCTCGCTTTCCAAGATCCCGTCAGCGGAATGGACCGTCTCGTCCTGCTCGCTGCCAGCTTGCTCTTGGCGGCCGTTTCGACCGAGTTCGTCGAAAAACCCTTCCGACAAACGAAAATCATGCCGCTTCCGAACCGGTGGACTATTTTCCGGGCCGCCGCTTCCGCGATCGCGGCCTCGCTGGCCGTCAGTTCCATCCTTATCGCGACGGAGGGTTTTGCTGCGCGCTTTCCGCCCGAGGTCAACAGGATGATGGCCTATGTCGATCGAGAAGACCCGACCGCTATTCGTTCGGGAACCTGTTTCCTATCCACCGACTCGAACGATCTTCGATTTTTTTCGCGACGGGACTGCCTCGGTCTCGATCCCGAGCGGAAAAACATCCTCATCATCGGCGACAGCGTCGCCGCGAACCTTCGGCCGGGACTAGTCGATAGCTTTCCGAACATCAATTTCCTGCAAGCCACCGCAGCGGGCTGCGCGCCGACCCTCCATAACAGGCGTCTGGGCTCGGTGTGCGGTCCGTTGATGGAGATGATGTTCTACGGCTACCTGCCGCACGCGAAGCTCGACGGCGTCATTCTGGCGGGCCGTTGGGCGAACGGAGTCGATCACAATCTCCACGCCCTCGAGGATACGATCGACTATGTCAGGCAGTTTCAGAGTCAAATATTCGTCGTCGGTCCGATCGTCGAGTACGATATGCCGCTGCCACGGCTCCTCGCCTCCAGCTTGATGGACGGCGACTCCGCGATGATCGACCGGTTGCGTGATCCGGATGCCTTCGCGCTGGAGGCCCCGCTCCGCGCCGCATCGAGCAAGCATCACGCGCGCTATCTCTCGTTGATCGACGCATTGTGCCCCGATGGAAAGTGCCGCACGGTCGATTCCAAGGGCGCACCGCTGCAGTTCGATTATTTCCATCCAACCGAAGGCGGCGCGTTGCTCATCGCCGAGCAGTGGCGCAGCCAGGGTGTCTTCGATTGATTCGAGCTACGACCCCATCCGTCTCCCCGGCGGCGCAGCGAGTTGTGTTTGGTGGTAAGGGAAAGTAACCCCGTAACGCCGCGCCCCTCTCACCGGCTGCCCAGATAGGTCGCGATCAACGCGGGGTCGGCCAGCAGTTCCGCGGCGGGGCCGGCGCGCGTGATCTCGCCGGTTTCCAGGATGTAGCCGTAGTCGGCGGTCTGCAGCGCGGCGCGGGCGTTCTGCTCCACCAAGAGGATCGACACGCCGATCTCGCGCAGCGAGGCGATGGCCTTGAATATCTCGCGCACGATCAGCGGCGCGAGGCCCAGGCTCGGCTCGTCGAGCATCAGAAGTCGAGGGCGCATCATCAGCGCGCGCCCGAGCGCGAGCATCTGGCGTTCGCCGCCCGACAGCGTGCCGGCCGTCTGCCGGCGCCGCTCGTTCAGACGCGGGAAGCGCGCGAACACGTCAGCCAGATCCGCCGCCACGCCGCGGTCGCGTCTGGAGAAAGCGCCGAGGCGGAGGTTGTCCAACACCGACAACTCGGCGAACAATTCGCGCTTCTCCGGCACCAGGCAGAGGCCGCGCTCGACCCGCTCCTCGACCTCGAGGCCGGAAAGATCGACGCCATCGAACACGATGCGGCCGCTGAAACCGAGCAGGCCGATCGTCGCCATCAGCAGCGTCGTCTTGCCCGCGCCGTTCGGCCCGATGACGGTCACGATCCGTCCCTGTTCAACGGAAAGCGAGACTTTCCGCACCGCCTCGGCCTTGTCATAGGCGACGCTGACGTCGTCCAATGTGAGGAGCGCGCTCAAACGACGCCGCCGAGATAGGCCTCTTGAACGCGCACATCGTCGCGAACCGCCGCCGGCGAGCCCTCGCAGAGTTTGGCGCCGAAATCCATCACGACGACGCGGTCGACGAGGTTCATGACGAAGTCCATGTCATGCTCGACGAGCAGGATGGTCAGGCCCTCCTGCCGCAGGGCGCGCAACAATTCTGCGAGCGCCAGCTTTTCCTGGCGGCGCAGTCCCGCCGCGGGTTCGTCGAGAACGAGAAGGATGGGGTCGGCGACCAGCGCGCGGGCGATCTCGACGACGCGCTGCGAGCCCAGCGGCAGGCTGCCGGCGGGGTCGAACGCGCGAGGCGCGAGACCGACGCGCTCCAGTTGACGCAGCGCCTCGTATCGTGCGCTCGCCTCCTCCGCGCGATCGAGTCGAAACGCGCCGGCGAAGAGGCCCGAGGAAAGCCTTCCATAGGCGCCGAGCAGCACGTTGTCGAGCACGCTCATCCGAGGTCGCAGCTTCACGTGCTGGAAGGTTCGCGCGACGCCGGCGCGGGCGATCCGAAACTGGCGTTGCTTGCTTATCTCCCGCCCATCGAACACGATCGAGCCTGATGAGAGGCCGATCGCCCCGGTCAAGAGGTTGAACATCGTGCTCTTGCCGGCGCCGTTCGGGCCGATCAGCCCGAGAATTTCGCCGGCCTCGAGATTGAAACTGAGTTGATTGACGGCGAGGAGGCCGCCGAAGCGTCGCTCGGCCGCGCGCACCTCGAGCAGCGGCGCGCCCGCCGTCGGTTGCATCCGGCGTGGAAGCGGCGGGGTCGGCGCGGGCGCCTCAGGTTTCGTTTTGGGCAGAAGACGCCCGACGAACGGCGCGAGGCCTTCTCGCGCATATTGCAGGAACAGGATGAGCAGCGCGGAGAAGACGACGATCTCCAATTGGCCGGAAGCGCCCTTCGCGATCAAGGGCAGCCAATCCTGAATCTCGTTCTTCAGCAGCGAGATCAGGCCCGCGCCGAGAACCCCGCCGATCGGGCTGGACGCGCCGCCGAGCATCGCCATCATCAGATATTCGATCCCCATCTCGACATTGAACGGCGTCGGGCTGACGAAACGGCCGAGATGGGCGTAGAGCCAACCCGAGAGCGCCGCCAGCAAGGCCGCGATGACGAAGGCCGTCAGCCGGACGCGAAACGGATCGATGCCCAGACTCTCGACCAAGAGATTGCCGCCGCGCAGCGTCCGCATCGCCCGGCCGATGCGCGAGTCGAGCAGATTGTAGACCAGGACGAGCGCGCCGATCACGGCCAGCCAGATCAGAAAGTAGATCTGGTCGCTGCGGGCGAGCGTCACCGACCCGACCGCGATCGGGGGAATCGATGCGATGCCGTTGTAAAGGCCGAGCCCGTCGATGTTGCCGAAGCAGAACGCGATCGCGAGCCCCCAGGCAATCGTGCTCAACGACAGGAAGTGTCCCTTCAGACGCAAGGTCACGTAGCCGAGGGCGGCCGCGGCGACGCAAGTCACCGCGATCGCGAGCCCCAAGCCGAGCCATGGCGATTGGCCTTCGGCTGTTGTCAGCCACGCCGTCGAGTAGGCGCCCAACCCTACGAACGCGGCCTGCCCGAACGAAACGAGACCGCCAATTCCCGTCAACAAGACGAGGCCGATCGCAACCAGCGCGTAGACCCCGATGTAGTTGAGCAGCGTCACCGTGAATGCGGAAACGAAAGTCGGCGCCGCCAGGATCGCGACGACGGCGAGAGCCGCAGCCAGCTTCGACGGCCAAGCCCTCATTCCTCGATCTCTTCCTCGGAGGGGTCGGATGCGATCGAGCGCCAGAGCAGGACCGGAATCAGCAGAGAAAATACAATGACGTCCTTGAAGGCGCTGCTCTGAAAAGCCGCGAAGCTTTCGAGCATGCCGACGAAGAGCGCGCCAATCGCGGCGCCGGGATAGCTCACCAGACCGCCGATGATGGCGCCGACGAACGCCTTCAGGCCGATCAGGAATCCGGAATCGTAAAAGATCGTATTGACAGGCGCGATGAGAATGCCGGAGACGGCCGCCATCAGCGAACCCAGGAGGTAGGCGATCGCGCCCGATCGCGCGGGCCTTATGCCCATCAGCCTGGCGCCGGTCCGATTGACGGCGGTGGCGTGCAGCGCCTTGCCGATCAGGGTGAAGTCGAACAACAAGTAGAGCAGGGCGCTGAAGACGATCGCGGCGGCGACGATCAGCGCGGTCTGCCCAGACACGTCGACGCCGGCGATATCAAACGAAGCGTCGGTGAATGGCTCCGTCCGGACGCCTTCGGGTCCGAAGAACAGCAGCCCGAGACCGACCAAGGCGTAGTGCAGAGCAACCGCGACGATCAGCAGCAAGAGGACAGTGGCGTCGGCGATCGGGCGGAAGACGATGCGATCGAGCAGCGGCGCGATGGGCAGGACCAAGAGAAGCGCGAGAACGACGCGAAGCGGCATCGGCAGATCGTGGGCGACGGCGAGAGCAGCGGCGCCGACCGCCAACGCCGGCAGCGCCAGATAAAAGCCGAGAGCGCGCGGCAAGGCCCGCCAGCGGCCCAGCCGAACGAGCGAGATCGCCTCGATCAAGGCGGCCAGCGCCGCGAGCCCGAGCACCAAGCCGGCCGTGCCGGGCAGACGCTTCTCGTTGAACGCCGCCAGGGTCAAAGCCGCGAACGCCGCGATGTCGCCGAAGGGCACGAAGATCACGCGCGTCACGGTAAAGATCAACACCAGACCGATCGCCACCAGGACGTAGATGGCGCCGTTGGCGATCCCGTCGACGGCGAGAATCGCCGCAATGTCCGGCGTCATTGATGCATTGGCCGCGCGGCGCTTCGCGCGACCTCGGCCGCCATCACGGCACGTACTGCCAGGCGCCGTTCACCAGCCGGACCAGCACGAGGCTGCGCTCGTCGGTCCCGTAGCCCGAGGCGGCCGTGAAGGTATAGACGCCCTGAGTGCCCGCGAGTTCCTTCACCGAGAACAGCGCATCGCGCAGGGCGCCGCGGAACTCCGGTGCGCCCGGCGCCGCCTTGGCCTTGGCGCGCGCCGCCGCGTCAGCGAAGATCAGCCAGGCGTCAAAGGCGTAGGGCGCGAAACTGTCCGCGCTCGCAACGCCGTTCGCCTTCAGATGCGCGGCGCGAAATGCGAGCGATAGTTTCTTCGCGTAATGCGTGTCGGGCAACTGATCGGCGACCAGCACAGGGCCGCCGCTGGCCAGAATGCCCTCCACCGCCCTGCCGCCGACGCGGATGAAATCCGCGTTGACGATCGCGGGCGTGCCGTAGAGCTTGCCCTTGTAGCCGCGTTCGGCGAGCCCCAACAGCGGCAGAGCGCCCTGAGTACCCGATCCGCCGTCGAGTACGCCATCGGGGTGGCTTGCGACGACCTTGAGAACCTGGCCGACGACGGACATGTCGGTGCGCGCATATCGTTCGTTGGCGACGATGGCGAGAGCGCCCGCCGTTTCCGCTGCTTTCGCGCCCTCATAGACGAAATTTCCCCAGGCGTCGGAATAACCGATGTAACCGAGCCTCTTTACGCCGTCCTGCTTGATGCGGTCGGTGACGGCTTTGATCATCAGCGGGGGCGGCTGAGTGACGCACAACACCCAGCGCAGGCCGTCGTCGGCGATGGGCGGCGAGACCGGCGATATCGCGAGGTAAGGAACCTTAAGCTCGTCGGCGACGGCGGCGATCGCGTTCGACGACGCAGCCGTCGAGGTTCCGATCAGCACGTCGACCTTGTCCTCCTCGACCAGCTTGCGCGCGTCGCGCGTCGCTGCGGAAGGATCGGAGCCATCGTCGAGCTGAATTACGTTGATCGGTTCGCCGCCGATTTCGCTCATATATTCTTTCGCCGCCGCTATCCCGCGGCTGTAGGGAATGCCGATCGTCGAGGCGGGGCCGCTGAGCGAGGTGATGAACCCGATCTTGTATTCCGCGCGGGCAGGCGAAAGCGAAGCCGCGGCCAGCACCGCTGCCGTCACACCCGCGATAAATCCCGCACGGATCAACGCCATGAACCATCCTCCGACCTGTGCGCCGCAACGAAGACGCGCCGGCCCGGTAACGCTCCGCTCCAGCCGACATCGCCAATCCAACGACATTTCGGACTGGCGCACAAGCGAACCCTCGAGGAGCCTCAGGCGGCGTCGCGGAACAAGCGCTTCGATCCGAACCGATTCAAGGGGGTCGGCTTGGAGAGCCGGGGAATCTCAGCTCAGAACCCGGCAGGCCGCACTCCGGCGGCGGCGCCGGAGCGCTGTGCGCCTTCAGGTCCGCTGGTCATCCGGTTTCACCTCGCAGACGATCGCGCCGGTCTTGGTTTTGATGATGCACAAATTGGCCATCGCGCCTTCAAATTTGATGTTGCGCATGATCGATCTGGCCTGCTCCCTGGCGTCGTCCAGCGAGCCGTCCTCGGCCGTGAACCTGTCCAGGGATTTTTTCGACCCACCGACGCGGTTGACGTAAAATTCGAGAACATATTCCAATCCGAGCCTCGCTGGCTTTGCTCGGGAATCCGCATAGCACGCCAATCATGACCGACGCGAGATGCCGTCGGTGTCGATTTCACGCGAGCCGGCGCGTCGCCATGGCATGGTGCGTCGGGCGTCGGGAAAACGGCGGAAAGGCCGTCAGGTCCGCGCGCATCTCGGCGACGACGCGGGGGTCCAGCGAGTCCTCAACCGCAAAACTTGACGTCCGGAGAAACCCGCGCTTGATGTTTTAAACGCAAAATGTTTGCAAGCGGATCGCTCGTGACTCCTTCCCTCGCCGTGCCCGATCGAGCCTCGTCCCACGCCGATGAATCGCTCGCGAGATTCGCCGCCGAATTCGCGCCGGCCCAACGCACTCTGCCGTTCATGCTCGACCGCCAGGCGGACCGCTACGGTGACCGCCTGCTGTTGCGAACGGGCGAGACGGCTTGGACGTTTAGCCAGACGCGCGAAATCGCCGCGGGAATGGCGGCGCGCCTTGCCGGCGCCGGCCTCAGACCGGGCGACCGGGTCGCGATTGTCTGCGGCAACGGACCCGCGCTGATGCAGATATATCTCGGATGCGCCTGGTCGGGGATCATCGCGGTTCCGATCAACACCGCCTCGCGCGGAGCGCAACTCGAGCACATCCTCGGCAATTGCGGGGCGCGGCTCGCGGTCGTCGACGCGGAATTCCTCGCGACAGTCGTCGCGACGAGGGGCTGCGGAGCGCCGCTGGATCGGCTTTGGATCGTCGGCGAGCCGGACCTCGAGGTTCCCTCGGAATATGATGTCGCGACGCTGCCCGAGCCGGGCGAGCCAATTCCAGCGCATCCCTCGCGGCCGGGAGAAACGGTCGCGATTCTCTACACATCGGGAACGACGGGGCCGTCCAAAGGCGTCTGCTGCCCGCAAGCGCAATATTTCTGGTGGGCGGCGCACACCGCCGCGCTGCTCGGCCTGAGCGAAGGCGAAGTATTGCTGACGACGCTGCCGCTGTTTCACACCAATGCGCTCAACGCCTTCTACCAAGCGCTGTTGACGGGATCGACGCTGGTCGTGGAGCGAAGGTTTTCGGTTTCGGATTTTCTCGCCGGCCTCGTCCGGCACGGAGCGACAGCGACTTACCTGCTGGGAGCGATGGTTCCGATGCTGCTTTCGCGCCCGCCGTCCGACGATGAGCGCCGCCATGGCGTGCGCGTCGCTCTCGCTCCCGGCGTGCCCGCTGAATATCACGAAGCGTTCACCCGCCGCTTCGGCATCGCCATCGTAGACGGTTATGGTTCGACCGAAACGAATTTCGTGCTGGGCGACACGCCCGGCGAACAGCGCGCGGGAACGATGGGCCGCGTGCGGCCCGGCTTCGATGTCGCCGTCGCCGACGCCGAGGACAATCCGCTGCCTGACGGCGAAGCGGGGGAGTTGCTGGTGCGGCCGGTCGAACCCTTCTCGGTCGCGTCGGGCTATTTCGCGATGTCCGACAAAACTGTCGAGGCCTGGCGGAACCTCTGGTTCCATACCGGCGACCGTGTCGTGCGCGAGTCGGACGGACGCTTTCGCTTTCTCGACCGCATGAAAGACGCCATTCGCCGCCGCGGCGAGAACATTTCGTCTTTCGAGGTCGAGCAGGTGATCGCGGGCCACCCCGCCGTCGCCAACGCCGCCGTGTTCCCCGTCCGCTCCGAACTCGCCGAGGACGAAGTGATGGCCGCGATCGTGCTGCGCCCGGGAGCCGCGCTGACGCCGGTGGAGTTGCTAGACTATTGTTCGCCGCGCATGCCATATTTTGCGGCGCCGCGCTATCTCGACTTCCTCGAGGCGCTGCCGACCACGGAAAACGGCAAAGTGCAGAAGTTTCGCTTACGCGAGCGCGGCGTCGGGCCGTCGACTTTCGACAGCGCGAGTATCGGCTACAAGGTCGCACGCTGATGGCGCGCTCGACGCGCCAGCCATATGAAGGCGTCGTTCTCTGCACGCCGACGACCGTGCCGTATGAACGCTTTTCGCATCGGGCGGCGCAGTGGTGGATCGGGACCGCGTTGCGCGAACTCCTACGCGTATCGGGCATCGCCAAGGCGGACCTCGACGGCTTCTGCGTTTCCAGCTTCAGCCTTGCGCCCGACACTGCTGTCGGGCTCACGCAGCACTTCGGCCTGACGCCCCGCTGGCTCGATCATATTCCGATGGGCGGCGCTTCGGGCATCGTCGCGCTGCGGCGCGCCGCGCGGGCGGTTCAAGCGGGCGACGCCTCGGTCATCGCCGTCGTGGCGGGCGACGCCAACGGGGTCACTTCGTTTCAGGATATGTTGCCGGCGTTCAGCCGGTTCGCGCAGGACGCGAGCTACCCCTATGGCGCGGGCGGGCCGAACGGCAGTTTCGCACTGATCACCGACAACTACATGCGCGAGTTCGGCGCCAGGCGCGAGGATTTCGGCGCCATCTGCGTGGCGCAACGGGCCAACGCGCTCGCGAACCCGCACGCGCTGATGAAGAGGCCGCTGACGCTAGAACAATATTTGGCGGGGCGGCCGATCAGCGATCCTGTGACGCTGTTCGATTGCGTGATGCCCTGCGCCGGCGCCGAGGCGTTTTTGGTGATGCGCGAGGAAGACGCGCGAGCGAGAGGCCTGCCGTTCGCGCGGCTGCTGGCGACGATCGAGCGGCACAACGCCTATCCCGACGACATTGTGCAGTATCGCGGGGGTTGGGCACTCGACGCCGAGGAGATGTGGGCGATGGCGGGCCTCGGTCCCGAGGAAATCGACGTCGTCGAGACCTACGACGACTATCCCGTGATCGTGATGATGCAGTTCGAGGATCTCGGCTTCTGCGCCAAGGGCGAAGGCCCCGCGTTCGTGCGCGGACATGACCTCACAGTCGAGGGCGATTTTCCGAACAATACCTGCGGCGGCCAGCTCTCGGCCGGTCAGGCCGGCACCGCTGGCGGGCATCTCGGAATCGTCGAGGCGCTGCGCCAGGTCACCGGCCAGACGCTCGGCAAGGCGGTCCCCGGCGCGCGACGGGCGCTGGCCTCGGGCTTCGGCATGATCAATTATGACCGAGGGTTGTGCACGGGGGCGGCGGTGATCGAGGGGGTGAGGGCGTGAGCGAGGGCGTGAGGGACGGGTGCCCCTTCCCCCCTTTGCGGGGGAAGGTGGCCCGAAGGGCCGGATGAGGGGTTGGC
>DASXYQ010000466.1:0-3621 GCA_036502445.1 Roseiarcus sp.
CGATCGCGAGCGGATCGTCGAGACCGCGCTGATGGAGAAGGCGATCGCGCTCTATCAGAAATCCCTCGAACAATCGGCCGCGCAGGCCGAGGCGGAAAACGCCAAGGCGCGCGCGACCGAGGCGGCGGAGAAGGTCATCACTGTGCGCGAGAGCGAGATTGCCCAGCGGCGCAAGACGATCGAGGTGCTGCTCGCGGAGAAGGAAGCGGAGGAAACCCGGATCGGCGCGGAGGCCGAGAGGGTGCGCGCAGCGGTCGAAGCCGAGGCGCAGAAGCTCATCAACGAGGCGGAGAACGTCCTCACCGAGCCGGCGCGCGCTTCGCTGTTCAAGCGCAAGCTGCTCGAACATATCGAGGGCATCGTGCGGGAGAGCGTCAAGCCGATGGAGAAGATAGAGGGCATCCGCATCCTGCACGTTGACGGCCTCAATGGCGCCAACGGTACCGGAGGCAATGGCCGCAACGCGACGGACGAAGTGATCGACTCGGCGTTGCGCTATCGTGTACAGGCGCCGCTGATCGACTCCGTTCTCTCCGAGATCGGCATCGAGGGCGGCAGTCTCTCGAGGATGCAGGGACTCATTCGCGAGGCGCGCGATTTACAGGGCATTCGCAAGGATGTCGCGCCGAAATCGCCGTCGGCCGGCCCCCCCGAGAGCCCGCCAGAAGGCGGCGGCGGATCGCCGCGAAAGAAGAGTTGAGGACAAGAAATGGCGCGCGTTTTCGTCTCCAGCGTCATCAATGGGCGATCCGACCGTGTATGGGCGCGGGTCCGCGACTTCAACGGTCTGCCCAATTGGCATCCCTCGATCGCGGAGAGCCGCATCGAAGGCGGCGAACCCTCCGACAAGATCGGCTGTGTGCGCGACTTCCGCCTGCGCAATGGCGATCGCCTCCGAGAAAAACTGCTGGGCCTCTCCGACTATGAGATGTTCTGCACCTATTCGATCCTGGAATCGCCGATGGGCGTCGAGAATTACGTCGCGACTTTGCGCCTGACGCCGGTTTCCGACGGTGACCGTACGTTCATCGAATGGACCGCCGAATTCGACTGCGCTCCGGATCGCGAAGCCGACCTGATCGCGACGATCGGCGGCGGCGTGTTTCAGGGCGGCTTCGATGCGCTGAAACGCGCGTTCGGGGGGTGACGGTGCCGCATATCGTCAAGAGCACCATTGTCGACGCGCCGACCGATCGGGTCTGGGCGGTGTTGCGCGATTTCAACGGGCACGACAGCTGGCACCCAGCGGTCGCGACCAGCGCGATCGAGCGCGGCCAGCCGTCCGACAGGATCGGGTGTGTGCGACGTTTCAAGCTCGCCGACGGCGCGGAACTGCGCGAGCAGTTGCTGGCGCTGTCGGATCTCGAGCAGAGCTTCAGTTACTGCTTGCTGGATACGCCGATCCCACTGTTCAACTACGTCGCACATGTTCGCCTGCTGCCGGTGACGGATGGCGACCGCACGTTCTGGCATTGGGAATCGCGCTTCACGACGCGCGCGGGCGAAGAACAGCGGCTGACCGAAATGGTCGGCGAGCAGATTTACCAGGCCGGCTTCGACGCCCTCCGCAAACATTTGCAAGAGACGGCATGGGTGGAACGGGGCGGGGAGAAGGAGCAGCCGCATGCCGGTTAGCGTGAAAACCTTCCCGACCATCGGCGAGGCGGCGGCGGCGCTCTCGTCGGATCGCGGCGCGCGCTATCTCGGCGGCGGCACGCTCGTGATGCGCGCCCTCAACGAGGGCGAGGTCGCGCTCTCGACCGTGGTGCGGGTCCAGGACCGCGGCTTGAGCCAGATCCGCGCTACGGGCGGGCGCGTCACGATCGGCGCCGGCGTGACCCTCGCGCAAATTCTGACCGAGCGCGAACTCGCCTTCCTGCACGCAACCGCCCGCTCGATCGGCGGCCCCGCGGTCCGCAACATGGGCACGGTGGGCGGCAATCTTTATGCCCCCTCCCCGTTCGGCGATCTCGCCGTCGCGTTGCTCGCCCTCGACGCGACGGTCTCGGTGCAAGGCGGTTTTGGCGCGCGCGAGGTGGCCATCGAGGAATTTCTCGCCGGGCGCGACCGCGCCATGGGCTCGCTCGTCACCAGCATCTCATGCCAACGCCCCGCGCCCGACGCGCTCCGCTATCGCAAGATTTCTCGCATCAAGCCGAAGGGCGCCTCGGTGTTTTCGATCGCGATCCATGTCCCCAACGTCGGAGGGCGAGTCTCGGGCGCGCGGATCGCCTATGGCGCGATGGCGCCGACCGCGATCCGCGCAAAGGCGGCCGAACGCGCGCTGGAGGGTCGGACGCTCGACGCGTCCGGGATCGCCGCCGCCGTCGGGGCCGCGGCGGAGGGGATCTCGCCGGCGAGCGACTCGCTCGCGAGTTCCTGGTATCGGCGCGAAGTCGTCGGCGTGCATCTGCGCCGGCTGTTGCTCGGTCAGGACGCCTGAAATGGCCAAGACCGCCCTGCAATTTCGCCACAACGGCCGCGAGGTCGCCGTCTTCGTCGACAGCGGCGGCAACCTGCTCAACGCGCTGCGCGAGGGCGTTGGTGACGTCTCGGTCAAATTCGGTTGCGGCCAGGGAGGATGCGGCGCCTGCACGGTGCTGATCGACGGTGAGGCCCACCTCTCCTGCCTGACGCTCGCCGAAACAATCGAGGGCCGCTCCGTCGAAACCGCGGACGGACTGAAAACGGGCCCGGAGCTGCATCCGCTGCAGAAAGCCTTCATGGACAATTTCGCCGCCCAATGTGGCTATTGCACGCCGGGCATGCTGATGGCGGCCAAAGCGCTGATCGACCGCAATCCCTCGCCTTCGCGCCAGGAGGTCGTCGAAGCGATTTCCGGCAATATCTGTCGCTGTACGGGTTACGAACCTATTATATCAGCGATTTTCTCCGTCGCCGCGGGCGGCGGCGCCAAGCGCGCCTGAAGGGCCCTGCCATGCTGGAACTCCGCAAGGACATTTTCGCCGACGAACGCGACGACAACCTCAAGGAAATCGGCAAGCCGACGCAACGTCAGGACATGCTCGGCCATGTCACCGCGACCTCGACCTACTTCAACGACCATAAATTGCAGGGGATGCTGCATCTGAAAGTGCTGCGCAGCCCGCATTCGCATGCCCGGCTGCGACGCATCGACGTCGGCGAAGCCGAGCGGCAACCCGGCGTCCGCCGCATCATCAGAGGCGCCGACGTGCCGCGCAATCTCAACACGCTGCTGAGCCTGATCAATTTCGGCAAGGACGACGAACCGACGCTCGCAGTCGACAAAGTGCGCTACAAGGGCGAGCCGATCGTCGCGATCGTCGCCGACAGCGAGCGCGAGGCGTTCGAGGCGTTGGCGAAGGTCCGCGTCGACTACGAGACGCTGCCCGCGGTCTTCGACGTCGAGGAGGCGTTGAAGCCCGACGCGCCCGTCGTCAACGAGACTTATCCGAAAAACGCTTTCACCTATTACGATATCTACGACCACCAGAAGCTGCGTTTCGGCGACGTCGAGCGCGGTTTCACGCAGGCTGCGCACGTGCTCGAACAGCGCTATCAGATGTCGCCGATCGAACATGCGCCGACGGAGACCAACGGCTCCATCGCAGCGCCCGACACCAATGGCCGATACGTCGT
>DASXYQ010000467.1:0-3152 GCA_036502445.1 Roseiarcus sp.
GACCCGACAGAAAGATCGATGCCGCCGGTCGCGATGACGGCGGTCATTCCGAGCGCCATGATGCCAATGAACGAGAAATTACGGGTGGTGTTGTAGAAGTTCTCCGGAGTCGCGAACGAGTCGGGCTGCAGAAAGCTCATCACCACGCATATCAGCAGCAGCGCCACTGTGACCCAGAACGCTTGCGCGCTCGCGATGCGCTGGCGCCAGTTCTGCTGCTGGAGATCCAACATCGACTCGATCGAGACGTCGGCTCCAGGTGGGGATTTGACGGCGTTGGAGGACATGGCTTCTCCTAGGCCGAGTGGATGGCGCCGGTGATCAGCCCGGTCACTTCCTCGGGGCTGGTCGCGGCGATCGGCTTTTCCGCGACCTTGCGGCCACGCCTCATCACCGTCACGCGGTCGCATACAGCAAACACGTCGGGCATGCGATGGCTGATCAGGATGATCGCCATGCCGGAATCGCGCAAGCGGCGGATGAGATCGAGCACTTCGGCGACCTGACGGACCGAAATGGCGGCGGTCGGCTCGTCCATCAGCACCATCTTGGGCTTCGACAGATTGGTGCGCGCGATGGCGACGGCCTGTCGCTGGCCTCCCGACATCTGCCGCACGAGATCGCGCGGACGCGTCTCGGACTTCAACTCGCTGAACAACTGACCGGCGCGCCGCGCCATCTCGGCGTGGTCGAGCCAGCGGAACGGCCCGATACCCTTCTTGATTTCGCGCCCGAGGAAGACGTTGGCGGCGGCCGAGAGATTGTTGCACAAAGCGAGGTCCTGATAGACCACCTCGACGCCTTTTTGCCGCGCTTCGACTGGCTTGGAGAAATGCACCGGCGCGCCTTCGATCCGGATTTCCCCCGACGTCGGCGGGAAATTGCCGGCGATCACCTTGACCAGAGTCGACTTGCCGGCGCCGTTGTCGCCCATCAGCCCGAGAACTTCGCCGGATTCGAGCACGAGGTCCACTTCGTTGAGCGCGTGAATCGCGCCGAAGTATTTCGAAACGCCCTGCAACTCCAGAACCGGCACCACGCCTCCCCATTAAAGTGCGACCGCCTTCCCGTCGAGCCGACCCTCGGGTCGGCGTTTCTCTCGACAAGGCGACGACACTGTTCAACAATTCGCGACAACGAGCAAGTAAAACCTGAATGCGCGTACCGCGTTTGTGCAATTTCCGCAATTCGCGGTGGATGAATTCGGCGGGGCTCTCGGACGGCGCACGGCGACCTCGGGATTGCCCCGCCATCGCTTCCGTCATGTCTTTCCCTAAATCAAGTCCAGAGCGCCAATAAAATAATTTTATATGGTTTATTCGCGCGCCAGCCTTTTGTCGGAAAGGACCGGTGAACGGCTGGCGCGGAAACGCCCGAGGCAAGTGACGAGAGACCTGCCGCAGCGGGCGGGTTGGCGGCGCCTCGGCGGTCGGTCGCTTTGGGCCCGTCCAAGGCGGCGGATCATCCATCAGCTGCCCCGTCGGGGGGCGGAGAAATCACAGCCGCGCGATGTTTCCACGCGCCTCGAGTTCGGCGACGACACGGTCCGCCAGCGCCTCAGCGCTCGCCTCGGCTGTGTTCAAGACGATCTCGGCGTTTTCGGGCCCTTCATAGGGCTGATCGATGCCGGTGAAATTCTTGATCTCGCCCGCCAGCGCGCGCTTGTAGAGCCCCTTCGGATCCCTCGCGATCACGGCCTGCAACGACGTCTCCACGAATATCTCGACGAACTCGCCGGCCATCGCGATTTCTCGCGCCAGTCGACGCTCGGCTCGGAACGGCGATATGAA
Source organism: Roseiarcus sp. (assembly GCA_036502445.1). Taxonomy (GTDB): domain Bacteria; phylum Pseudomonadota; class Alphaproteobacteria; order Rhizobiales; family Beijerinckiaceae; genus Roseiarcus. The sequence continues at coordinate 1,791 of DASXYQ010000467.1, forward strand.
CGAGGTCAGGACGATCAGCCCGGAATCGGTCATCATGCGCGCGACTTCCGCGACCCTCCGGATGTTCTCGACGCGATCGGCCGCGGTGAAGCCGAGGTCCTTGTTGAGCCCGTGGCGAACGTTGTCTCCGTCGAGCATTGCGGTATGGACGCCCCGCGCGTGCAGCCGGCTCTCCACCAGGTTGGCGATCGTCGACTTGCCGGCCCCGGAAAGGCCGGTGAACCAGAGCATCGCCGGCTTCTGATGCTTTAGCGCGGCGTGCGACTCGCGCGTCACCGCGTAACCCTGACGGTGCACGTTGGTAGCGCGGCGCAACCCGTGCGCGATCATGCCTGCGCCCGCCGTTTCGTTGGTGCGGCGGTCGATCAGAATGAAGCCGCCGGTGTCGCGGTTTTCTGCATAGGAGTCGAAGGCGACCGGCAGCGTCGTCGCCAGATTGCAGAAACCGATTTCGTTCAGGCCGAGCGTCTTCGCGGCCAGCTTTTCCTGGCTGTTGACGTCGATGCGATGCTTGAGATCGGTGATCGAGGCCGGCGTTGTGCGGGTCCCGATCTTCATGAAATACGAACGGCCCGGCAGCATCGGCTCCTCGCTCATCCAGATGATGTGCGCCGTGAATTGATCTGCAACCTCCGGCCGGTTGTGGGGCAGTGCGAGAACGTCGCCGCGCCCGATGTCAATCTCGTCTGCCAGCGTCACCGTGACTGCGTCGCCCGCGACGGCGACATCGACTTGCCGATCCGCGGCGAGGAGGCTGGCGACAGTGGAAGCCCGCCCTGACGCCGCGACGACGATGGCGTCGCCTCGCCGAAGGCGGCCGCTCGCGATCGTGCCGGCATAGCCGCGAAAATCGAGATCGGGCCGGTTTACCCATTGCACCGGCAGCCGAAACGGCGCCTGCGCGCGATCCTCGTCGACGTCGCAAGCTTCGAGATAGGCGAGCAACGTAGGGCCATCATGCCAGGGGGTGCGGGCGCTCGGCGAAGACACGTTGTCTCCGACGCGCGCCGAGATCGGGATGGCGACGAGTGAGCGAAAGCCGAGCGGCTCGGCGAATTCCTCGAAGGCCGCGGCGATCGCCCGGAAGGTCGCTTCGTCATAATCGACGAGATCGATCTTGTTGACGGCCAGCACGACGTGACGGATGCCGAGCAGCGAGACGATCAGCGCATGGCGGCGCGTCTGCGTCAGCAGGCCTTTGCGCGCGTCGATCAGCAGGATCGCCAGATCTGCATTCGAGGCCCCGGTGGCCATATTGCGAGTATATTGTTCATGGCCGGGCGTGTCGGCGACGATGAACTTGCGCTTGTCGGTGGCGAAGAACCGATAGGCGACATCGATGGTGATGCCCTGCTCCCGCTC
>DASXYQ010000468.1:0-2777 GCA_036502445.1 Roseiarcus sp.
CTCGTGGTGGCGCTCTATCCTCCGTTCCAGTGGTTGTCGGCGCATCTCGGCGACCGGCCACGCGTCGCCGCGTCCCTGCTAACCATCGCGCTGCTGGCGGTGGTCGTGGGGCCCGCGGCTTGGCTTGGCCTTGGGTTGATCGAGGGGCTACGCAGCCTATCGGTACGCCTCCGAGAGGCGCCCTTCGGCCTGAAGTTCGCGTTGGACGAGTTTGCCTATGCGGCGGTCGCGAACGCTTGGCCGCGGCGCGCCTTCCAGGCCCACGGCAGCAGCTCGGCGACGCGGAGGGCCGGATGGTCGGGAAGCCTGGCGAGAACGTCGGCGAGCCAGGCGTAGGGATCGACGTCGTTGAGTTGGCAGGTCTCGATCAGCGAATAGACCGCCGCCGCCCGGCGCCCGCCCTCGTCGGAACCGGCGAAGGTCCAATTGCGGCGCCCGACGGCGACGCGGCGCAGTGCGCGCTCTGCTGCGTTGTTTGAAAGACAAATCCTGCCGTCGTCGAGGAAGCGCGTGAAGGCGGCCCAACGGGTCGACATGTATCGGATCGCCTTGGCGACGTCGTTCTTCGGCGACAGCCGGCGCAACTTCTCGCGCATGTAGGTTTCGAGATTGGCGACGAGCGGCATTGAGCGCTCCTGGCGGACCGCCAGCCGCGTATCGAGGGATGCGCCGTTGATCTCGCGCTCGATGGCGAACACTTCGTCGATGCGACGCACGATCTCGGCCGAGATCGGCGATTTGCCGAGTTTGGCGAGATGGAAGAAATCGCGCCTACCGTGCGACCAGCACGCGGCCTCGACGACGGGCGCGGGCTTGCGCTCGGCGGCATAGAGGGCGTTGTAGCCGGCGAAGGCGTCGGCCTGCATGACGCCGGACCAGGCGGCCAGAACCCGGCGCGGGTGCTCGCCGTGGCGGGTTGGCGAGTAATCATACAACGCCGCCGGCGGCCCTTGCCCGCCGAACGGGCGGTCGTCGCGAACGTAGACCCAGAGCCTGCCGGTGCGGGTCTTCATCTTGGCCAGCACGGGCACGGTCGTGTCATCGACATGAAGGCGTTCAGCGGCGAGCACGTGTCGGCCAAGCTCGGCAAGGATGGGATCGAGCGCGGCGACGCATCCGCCGACCCAGTCGGCCAGCGTTGAGTCTTCGAGTTCGATCCCCTCGCGGGCGAAGGCGGCGCTCTGACGATTAAGCGGCAGATGATCGCCGAACTTGCCGACCAGGATCATGGCCAGCAGGCTCGGGCCGGCAAAACCGCGCGGGATCGGATGCGACGGCGCGGCGGGCTCGGTGATCGCCTCGCAATCCCGGCACGCAAACTTCTCGCGCACGCGCTCGATGACTTTCCAGCGCCGCGGCTCGCATTCCAGTGTCTTCGACACCGCCTCGCCGAGCTTGCGCAGCCGCGCGCCGCCGCATTGGCCGCAAACGCAGGGCGCCGGCTCGAAGACGCGCTCGACCGGCAGGTTCTCCGGCAGCTTGCGCGGCCCGCGTTGCGGACGCCGGCGCGGCGTCTTGACGGTTTGCGGCGCCGTAATCTCGGCGCGCGTCTCTTGCTCCGCCTGCGTCTCTTCGAGATCCTCGATCGCCAGTTCGAGTTGCTCGACGAGCAGCTTGCCGCGTTCCGAGGATTGACCGAAGCGCTCGTGGCGGGCCTTCGCCAGTTGCAGCTTCAACCGCTCGATCTCCAGAGCGCGGGTCTTGGCTCGGGCTTCGGCTTCGCTGAGCGCGGCGTCTTTCTGCGCCAACATCTCGCGTTGCGCGAGGATCATCGCATGCGCGCTCGCCAGATCGGCGGGAAGTGCGTCAGGTAGGCCGCGGGCGGCATGTTCGGAAGGAGACGTCACAATCAAATATCAGCAGATTCGGCGAGAAAAGTCGCCGCCGAATTGCATGATGAGTCAATCTGCCGCAGTCATCCCGCTACCGTTGGACGCCAGGTTTTCTGCGGCGCTCGCCAGTCGATGCCGGACAAAAGATAAGACATCTGCGCCGCCGTGATCGTCACCGCTTCGCCGCTCAAGGACGGCCACAGAAATCGTCCCTTCTCCAGACGCTTTGTGAACAGACACGCTCCGTCGCCGTCGTGCCAGAGCACCTTGATCAGATCACCGCGTTTCCCGCGAAAGACCCAGACATCGCCGATATGTGGGTCGCGCTTGAACCTCTCCTGCACCAGCAACGCCAGCGAACCGAACCCTTTCCGCATGTCGGTGTGGCCGGTCGCCAGCCAGACCCGCACGCCGCTCGGAACCGAGATCATCGCCAGCGACCGCCTGCCGTCAGAGCGGCGATCACGTTCGCCAACGTTGTCGCGTCCGGCGCGCCGTCGACCGTCACGCGCACCTGCTTGCCGAAGCAAATGGCGATTGAAGCCGGCGGCGCAACGGGCGGCGTCGCCGACGAATGGACGAAATCGCCGGGCAGCGACGTCTCGCTTGGCTCAGCTTCGATCTGAAGCGGCACAAACGCCGGCGCTCTGCGCTCCGCCGCAAACTGTCGCCGCCAACGATACAGAAGACTCGTCTCGACCCCGAAGCGGCGCGCAATCTCCGTCACCACGGCGCCCGGTTCGTCCATTGCCGCGACGAGCCGCGCCTTCTCCGCCGCACTCCAGCGTCGTCGCCGCTCAACCGACGTAATGACTTCCATGCGATCCATGGCCATGCGTCTAACCTCAGGCTAGACACAGGTCCTACGCCTCGCTGCTCAGCTCACAAGGCGGCGCCTCTCGGAGGCGTACCCAACAACGGGACGATCCAGGCGGCCTCCGGCAC
>DASXYQ010000469.1:0-5060 GCA_036502445.1 Roseiarcus sp.
GGCCCAATGAAAGGCGTGGATGGAATAGGCGAGCCCGCGCTTCTCTCGTACTTCCTGGAACAGCCGCGAGGACATGCCGCCGCCCGTCACGGCGGCGAAGACATGCGCGGCGTCATGATCGAAATCGCGGACGCCGCGGCCCTCGAAGCCGACAACGAGATGGGTCTGCTCCAGCGGCTTCTTGGCGAGCGTTTCGCCGCCGAAATAGCGCGCCGGGCTCGGCGCCTCGCCTTCCTTGCTGCCCAAGGCCGCCAAGCGCGCTTCGGCCAGGGCGACGAGCCGATCGTGTTCGACCGCGCCCGCGCCCACGACCACGGTCGCCCCGGCGCGGTAATGTCGGGCGAGATAAGAATCGATCGTCGCGCGATCGAACGCGGCGACGCCCTCGCGCGTGCCGAGAATCGGGCGGCCGATCGGCTGATCCGGCCATGCCGCCCCGGTCAAGAGATCGAACACGAGGTCATCGGGCGTGTCTTCGACGGCGCCGATTTCCTGCACGATGACGTTTTTTTCTCGCGCGAGCTCTTCGGGATCGAACTGGCTGTCGGTGATGATGTCGGCGAGCACGTCCATCGCGAGGTCGACGTCCTCGCTCAGCACATGGGCGAAATAACCTGTCTGTTCAGGGCCTGTTTCCGCGTTGATATCGCCGCCGACGTTCTCGATCGCCTCGGCGATCTGGCGCGCGTTGCGTCGGCGGGTGCCCTTGAAGGCCATGTGCTCCAGCAGGTGCGAGAGACCGTGCTCCTCCAGCGCCTCGTTTCGCGAACCCGCGCCGACGAAGACGCCGAGCGAGGCCGTGCGCAGGTGCGGGCTCGAATCGGTGACGATGCGAATCCCCGACGGCAGGCTCGTCGCTCGCACGCTCAAGCCCCCGCCCTCGCGTGCGCGCGGAGGAAACCGGCGACGGCGGCCGCGTCGTTCGGCAACAGATCGAAGTGCTCCTCGGCGTCGAGAATGCCTCGCATATGCGAGGGCAGCGCCGGCAGCTCGCCCGTCGCGCGCTCGACGGCGTCGGGGAATTTGGCGGGATGCGCGGTCGCGAGCGCGACCACGGGGACAGCCCGATCGCGCTTCAGCGCCGCCCGCGCGGCCGCGACGCCGATCGCCGTATGCGGATCGATCACGACGCCGCCCTCGGCCCGCACGCGCGCGATTTCGCCGGCGCATTCCGCCTCGGAGACTCGAACGGCGTCGAAATCGCGCCGGATCGCCGCCAGCGGCTCCGGGCGAATCGTGAATTCGCCGGACTGCTGGAGACTACCCATCAACGCTCGCAGCGTCGCCGCATCGCGGCCATGGGCCTCGAACAGCAGCCGCTCGAAATTCGAGGAAACTTGAATGTCCATCGAAGGCGATTGCGTCGGCTTGACGCCAGAGGGCTTGTACACGCCGCTGGCCAGAGCCCGCGCGAGAATGTCGTTCTCGTTGGTGGCGACGACGAGGCGCTCGATCGGCAGCCCCATGCGCTTGGCGTAATAGCCCGCCAGAATGTCGCCAAAATTGCCGGTCGGCACGGCGAACGATACTTTTCGATCTGGCGCGCCGAGCGAGACGGCCGCCGTGAAATAATAGACGATCTGCGCGAGGATGCGCGCCCAGTTGATCGAGTTGACGCCGGTGAGTCCCAGCTCGTCGCGGAACGCGAGATCGTTGAACAGCGCCTTCACGATGTTCTGGCAATCGTCGAACGAACCTTCGATCGCGATCGCATGAACGCCCGGCTTGTCGATGGTCGTCATCTGACGGCGCTGCACCTCCGAGACGCGCCCATCCGGATAGAGAATGAACACTTCGGTCCGCTCGCCATTGCCGAAAGCTTCGATCGCCGCCGCGCCGGTGTCGCCGGACGTTGCCCCGACGACGACGGCTCGCCGATCGCGCCGCGCCAGTGCGTGGTCCATCAGCCGGCCCAGCCACTGCATGGCGAAGTCCTTGAACGCCAGCGTCGGCCCGTGGAAAAGTTCCAGCAAAAACAGATTGTCGTCGATCTGAACCAGCGGCGCTTTGGCCGCATGCCGGAAGCCGCGATAGGCGTCCTCGGCCATCGCGCCGAGTTGATCTCGCGTCAGATCGTCGCCGACGAAGGGGGCGACGAGCCGCGCGGCGGCCTCGGCGTAGGATACGCCCGCCAGCGCCCGGATGGCCTCCGGCCCGACCTGCGGGATTGCCGCGGGCGTATAGAGACCGCCGTCGCGTGCGAGGCCGGCGAGCGTCGCGTCGAGGAAGCCGAGCGCCGGCGCCTGGCCGCGCGTCGAAACATATTGCACGTTCGAAGATATCCTTGGGCAATGCCCGCTTCGTCTAGCGCATCTCGCGCAAAAGGTGAAGTTTCAAAGGGCTTTGCCCCCAGAAATGGGGCCGAAGCAAGACTTCGGGTGAGCCGCAACCGCACTCGGTTGTCAAGCGGGGTTTGCCGACACGCCACGGGAACGCTCTTCGCTTTCACCGCACGCCTAACACACTAGTCGTCTCTGCAATATAAAATTTCCTATAGATTTTGAACGTTATTATGCTACCGGCTACTTAAAGAGCAGGCGTCGGTCTCCTAACTTGATGCGGACGGCCGAAGTGGCGGGACCAAAGCGAAGGCAAGCTCATGGACGCGATGATCACCGCCAATCGTCTCAGCGATGGAATCGTCGTGTTTCAGGACGCCGACGGCGGCTGGAGCGAGGACTTCCACGCCGGGGCGGTGTTTTCCGACGAGGGCGCGAAGGCGGCCGCGCTGGCGCGCGCCGAGCAATCGGAAGTCGACTGCGAGGTCGTTGGCCCGTACGCGATCGAAATTGAAAGCCGGAACGGGCACTTCGTTCCGAAGGCGCTGCGGGAGGCGATCCGCGCCTCCGGACCCACGATTCGGCGCGACCTCGGCAAGCAGGCCCATGGTCAGGCGCCCTCCATCGTGCAGCACGCCTCCGTGGAGATCACCCATGTATCGCTATGACGAATTCGATGCCGCTTTCGTCTCCGCGCGCGTCGATCAGTTCCGCGGCCAAGTCGCGCGCCGCGTCTCGGGCGAACTGACGGAGGAACAATTCCGGCCGCATCGCCTGATGAACGGGCTCTATCTGCAACTGCACGCCTATATGCTGCGGGTCGCCATTCCCTATGGCACACTCAATTCGCAGCAATTGCGCAAGCTCGCCGAGATCGCGCGCAAATACGATCGCGGCTATGGCCATTTCACCACCCGGCAGAACCTGCAGTACAACTGGCCCGCGCTGAAGGATACGCCCGACATTCTGGCCGAGCTCGCCAGCGTCGAGATGCACGCGATCCAGACGTCGGGCAATTGCATCCGCAACGTCACCGCCGATCATTTCGCCGGGGTCGCGGCCGACGAGATCGCCGATCCGCGCCCTTACGCCGAGATCTTGCGGCAATGGTCGTCGCAGCATCCCGAGTTCTCGTTCCTGCCTCGCAAGTTCAAGATCGCCGTCAACGGCGGCCCGCACGATCGCGCCGCGATCCAGGCGCACGACATCGGCTTGCAAATCGTGCGCGACGCTTCAGGCGCGCTCGGCTTCACTGTCTATGTCGGCGGCGGGCTCGGACGCACGCCGTTCGTCGGCAAAAAGGTGCGCGAATTCCTGCCCGAACGCGATCTGCTGTCCTATTGCGACGCGATCCTGCGCGTCTACAATCTCGAGGGCCGCCGCGACAACAAGTTCAAGGCGCGCATCAAGATCCTGCTGCATGAAAAAGGGCTCGAGGGTCTGCGCTCGGCGGTCGAGGCGGAATTCGCGGCTAGCGACCACACCGGCCTCGAGCTGCCGGACGCGGAGGTCGCGCGCATCAAAGCCTACTTCGCCGCGCCTCCCCTGGCCCCGCGCGAACCCGTCAGCGCGCGGGTTCAGCGACGCCAGGGGAAGGACGCGAAGTTCGCCGATTTTGTCCGGTCGAACCTCACGCCGCACAAGGTCGCCGGCTACGCGGTCATCACCGCTTCGCTGAAGCCGATCGGCGGCGTGCCCGGGGATGCGAGCGCCGACCAGATGGACGCGGTCGCGGATCTGGCCGAGGACTATTCGAGCGACGAACTGCGGGTTTCGCACGAGCAGAACCTCATCCTGCCCTTTGTCGCGCTCGACGATCTTCCCGCGGTCTACGACCGGCTCGCTTCGGTGGGGCTGTCGACGCCGAATGCGGGCCTCGTCAGCGACATCATCGCCTGTCCCGGCCTCGATTATTGCGCGCTCGCGACCGCGCGCTCGATCCCGATCGCGCAGCGGATCTCCGAGCGCTTCGGCGACGGCGGCCGCGCACGCAACGTCGGGCCGCTCAAAATCAAGATCTCGGGCTGCATCAACGCCTGTGGCCATCATCATGTCGGCCACATCGGCATTCTCGGCCTCGAGCGCGCGGGCGAGGAGACCTATCAGATCACGCTCGGCGGCTCGGGCGACGAGACCGCCTCGATCGGCCAGATCACCGGCCCGGGCTTCAGCTACGAGAAGGTGGTCGACGCCGTCGAGACCGTGGTCGAGACCTACATGACGCAGAGGACGGGGCCGGAGGAAGCGTTCCTCCACACCTTTCGTCGGGTCGGCATGGCCCCGTTCAAGGAGGCGCTGTACGACCGCAGCGCCGGATCGGACATCTGATGAGCGCGCACGACGTCAAGCTGTTCGGCGACGCGATCGCCGCCTCGCGGCTGGAGGGCAAATTCGCGCTCGTGAAGGCGAGTTCGCTGCTGCGGTTGGCGATCGAGGATTTATTCCCCGGCCGCATAGCGCTGGTCTCCAGCTTCGGTGCGGATTCGGCCGTGCTGCTGCATATGATATCAGGCATCGACAAGAAGACGCCGGTGGTCTTCGTCGATACCGGGCAGCACTTCCCGGAGACGCTGGCCTATCGCGACCGCTTGGTCGAGAGTCTCGGCTTGCAAAACATCGTAGTCGCCGAGCCGGATGCGGAAACGTTGCCCGCCGAGGATCCGGAAAATTTCCTGTTCGCTTCCGATCCCGACCGTTGCTGTGAAATCCGCAAGGTTCTTCCGCTCGGCGAAGCGTTGCGTTCCTACGAAGCCTGGATCACCGGCCGCAAGGGGTTCCAGA
>DASXYQ010000470.1:0-17546 GCA_036502445.1 Roseiarcus sp.
GAGCGTGGGCGCGAGAGATTTCTCCACCCGTTGCTCGAACGAGGCTGCGTTGATCGGTCGGTCGAAGGCTTTCTGCGCCACGAGGCCAGACAGGCGCAAGCCGGCGACCAGCGTGACGGTCTTGTAATGGCCGTGCGGAATAGCGGCTCTCAACCTTCGACCACGCCGACAGCGTCCGCGTTTGCGCGCCATCCGTGCATTTCTTCGCCGCCTCGTCGCCGAAGACTTCCTTGAGCTTCGGCAACCCGGCAACCGGCTTGCCGGCGGCGAAGTCGGTAACGAACCCGCGCCCGAGCGCCGCGCCGCCCATGGTAGGCGGCCGTTTCATAATGACGAAGCCGGATCGCTCCAAATACTCCACGAGTCGCTCGGCGACGATGCGCGCCATTATCTCGCCGCTGTCGCGAACCTGCTTTCGGCCGCATCGGGAGAGACGCATCGCGAGTTATCCCCGCAATCCCCAGAGCCGTATAATCTGCATCGCATTGTCGTTGCATTTTATTTGCGCTACAGTCTTTTCTCGTTTAAGGACAATTTTCCGTCTCTTTTTTGATATTATCGCGGACCTCGACGGAAATCGATCTGGCCCGAGCAAGCGCTCGATGCGCATACGCAGCAGAGAACGCTAAATGGACGATTTGACAGAACGCGCGCTGAAGCTACTGCGCGAAAGCCCTGACCTGATCGAGGAAGCCGAGGGCGGCGCCCCGATCTGGAACAGTATTGCGGGAAATCTTTTGGCTACGGAGACAGGTCGTAGACGATGGGAGACCGAGAAAGCTCTATGCGAGGCGCTGCGGCTGATAAAAAGGACGCGACGCGAGGAGGACGCGAGCGCGCCGACCCGATGGCGCGACCTTGACACCACACTTATAGCTGGGGAAATTTTGTGCAACATGCTGGAAATTTTGTCCAACACACTGGTGGCGCTGCGGCGCTACCTCCGCGCCCATATAGTACAGTAATCACGAAATGTTACGGACTTGGGGCGCGGGTACGAAAAAGGCCCCGCAGTAGCGCGGTTTCCGACGTCTCCGCGGCTTTTTCCACGCCTGGCGGCGGATTGGCGGCTTAAGCCATTGCCGCCGCCCGCGTTCGCCGCCTTGGTCGACGCGCTGGCGAATGTTCCTGTCGTGGGCGCGAGCGTGTTCGGATCGAAGCCCGTGCTGGTGGGGGCCGACTGTTGGGTGGGCGGAACAAAGCCTAAAGCCATCGCTGCGCCGCGTCCCGGAGCCCCAGCCCAGGGGCGGGGTGGGAGAGCGGAGCGCGCTGGCCTAACCCCGCCTCGCGGCGTATTTAGAGGACATGAACGACGCGGCTCCCCTCGACGCGCCGAGGCGCCTGACCGCCCGCGCGCTGCTCGTCGGCGACCGCATCGACACGGCCGGGCTCGAGCGGCCCGACATGATCTCCTCGCTGCCGCTCGCCTTCCACGCCGGCGCCAACGGCATGGTCGCGCTGTTCCGCTTCGGCGTCGCGGTGATGGTCGGCCTGACGCCGCTGGAAGAGGAGGACGTGCTCGACAAGCTGAAGACGCGCGTCAGCGGGCTGCGCGACCGGCTCGAAGACGAAACCGCGATCCTCGAAATCGCCCCCGACAGCGACGAGCCGATCGCGGCGGGCGGGCCGATTCAGATCAAGAGTTTCTCGCCGCAGCGGTTTCTCGTCGTCGCCGATGCGCTCGCCAAGACCGTCGCCCTGGGGCGCGACGAGCGAGAGGTCAACGCGGTTTTCGACGTGGTCGAGCCGTTCGCGGTCGAACTCGCGCGCAGCGGCAAGCCGCCGTTCCGGCGTCGAGCGATGCTGCGCCTGATCGGCCAGGCGTTGCTCGCGCAGCATCGCGTTTCCGGCCGCGTCGCGGTCGAGGAGAAGCCCGACGTGCTCTGGGACCGGCCCGATCTCGAGCGCCTCTACGCGCGCCTCGAGGACGAATACGAGTTGAAGGAGCGCGCCGGAACGCTCAAACGCAAACTCGACGTCATTGTGGAGACCGCCCACGCCCTCACCGACATCATCGACGCCGACCGCGCGACGCGGCTGGAGGCGACGATCGTCGTGCTGATCGTCGCGGAACTGATCGCGTCGGTGATCCAGATCGCGCTCGCGATGCGTGGGAGGTGAAGGCGGCGGTGGGCGAGGCTCTCATAACCAGTGCCTCGAGCCTCTGTTAAACCCGCTCAGTAGCCTCGAGCGTTGCCCTCCAAGAGCCGTACGATCTGGTCATGACTCGCCTTTCATGAATCCGATGCGATTGCCCGCGCGCGGCTTGGACGTCGAACGCGACGACTTTGACCAGGGCTCGCCCGCCTTGGCGATGATGAAGGCCACGCCTTGGCGGCCTTTTGGATGAGTCGCGAAAGTTAAGTCTTGGCGTAGTTAATCGTAAAGGTTTCCATCACGCGCTCGTCGGAGTCGTTTTGCTCTTTGCATACTTTTGATGTACGTTGCTTCGATCGTCGGCCTGCCTGGACCCAATTTGTAGGGGAAGGGCACCTCGGTTGGCGGTGGCGCATTGGGGGCCGAAGCCGGGATGCGTCGAGGGGCTCTACACAAAATGTTTGCCGGAACCCGGCGCGCGGCCACTTGTTATCACAGGCGACCGGGCTATTTGTTTATCATCGTTTCGCCGCAGGGGAGATTTTCATGAGTCGCTCGTCTCGAGGCTTGGTCAGTTCCCTGCTGGCGTCGGCGTTCGTCGCCGCGCTCATTCCTGCTGCGCAGGCGGCCACCAAGCCGTCGTACCAAACCCCGAAGCGACACCACCACGTATATACGTATACGCGTACTATCGTGCACCATCCCGGCGAAATCTACGTGAACAAGGCGCCGCGCTCTTACCTGGATGCCGGCGATCCCGGCGTGGGCCCGGATTACACGTCCGACCTCTACATAGAGGATACGGCGTATCCCCGTTACCTCCTCGGTCCAGGAATTTTTCAGCGGCTGCTCACATCTCCGGGCCAGTATAACTGAGATCCGGCGGTCCGGTCACTCCACCCGCACCCATATCGAATCCGTCGCGCCCCTGGCGTCGATGACCGACACGCGCGCAAAGCCGGCGCCGTCCGGCTTCCAGGCCGATTGCCGACGCGAATCCGGCTCGCCGACCGGAGCGCCGTTGACGAACCAGGTCAGCGGCAACGCGCCGCCGAGCGCCTTCAGACTGAGTTCGCCTCGTGCGCCTTCTTTCAGCCCGAGGTCGACGCGCGCGCCGTCGGGAGGAAACGCTATTTTCAGCGCCGTCGCCGCTGTAGCGGCCATCGATTTCGGCGCGTCAGAGCGCAAGTGGCGAAGCGGCGGGGGCAGCTCCGCGCTCGTGGCGACGCGCAGCACGCCCTTCGGCGGGTGGATGAGTTCGACGTTGCGGCCAAGTCGCGCGAACGCGTCGAACAGGATCGGCGCCGCCGCCTGCCGGCCGATCAGGCCCGGCGTCGGGCCGTTATCGGGTCGCCCGACCCAGACCGCGATGGTCGTTGCGCGATCGAAGCCTATCGCGAGCGCATCGCGATATCCATAGGAAGTGCCGGTCTTGAACGCGATCCGCCCGCTGAGCGAATTGTCCGGCGGCGGCGAACCGCGCAGGATGTCCGCGACATAGAACGCCGCGACCGGATCGGTGACGCGCTTGGGCCCGACAACGGGGCTCGCGCCGTCGAGCCGCTCGAACAGCGCCGGCGCCTCGCCGCCGCGCGCGAGGCCCGCGTAGAGGCGTGCGATATCGACCAGCGAGATCCCCAAGCCCCCGAGGCCAATCGCAAGGCCGATCGGCGTGTCCTTGGGCAACGCGATCTCGGCCCCCGCGCCGTGCAGCCGCGCCAAAAAACTCGCGGGCCCGAGGTCTGCTAGCACCTCGATCGCGGGAAGATTCAGCGACATCTGCAGCGCCTTGCGCGCGGTCACCGTGCCCCGATAGCCGAGGTCGAAATTTTGCGGCGCGTAGGCGCCGTAGCGCGCGGGACGGTCGAACAGCACCGTTTCGGGATGGGCGAGCCCCTGCTCGAATGCGAGCGCATAGATGAACGGTTTCAGCGCCGAGCCGGGCGAGCGCGGCGCGAGCGACATGTCGATTCCGCCGTCGCGCTGGGAGTCGGAATAGTCGGCGGCGCCGATCCGGGCGCGAATTTCGCCGCTTCCGTTGTCGATCACGACGATCGCGGCTGAGAGCTTCGGCCCCAGCCTCCCTACGCTTTCCTTGACGAGGGCCTCCAGTTTCGCCTGCAGCCGCGCGTCGAAGGAAAGACGAAGGACATGGGCGCTGGGGTCGGCGGCGACCGCTTCCTCGGCCGCATGTGCGGCCAGCGCGGGAAAGTTCCTGCGCGATTGCGGAATGGGCTCGCGTTTGGCGGCGCTCGCTTCTTCGCGCGTGATGATTCCCCGTTCGGCGACACGGTCCAGCACGCGGGCGCGCGCGCGCCGCGCGGCTTCGGGATTTTTGTCGGGACGGCGCGATTCCGGCGCCTGCGGCAGCGCCACCAGCATCGCCGCCTCGGCGATTGTCAGCCGGCGCGGCTCCTTGCCGAAATAGGCGAGTGAGGCGGCCCGCACGCCCTCGAGATTGCCGCCGAACGGCGCGAGCATGAGATAGCGGTCGAGCACGCCTCCTTTACGTACGCGCTGCTCGATCTGCCACGCCCGCGTGATCTGACGGAGCTTGTGACCGAGCGTGCGTTCGTCGCGCGGTTCGATCAGCCGCGCGACCTGCATCGTCAAGGTCGAGCCGCCGGAGACGACGTGGCCGCGCGTCGCCCATTGCCACGCGGCGCGCGCCATCGCCCTGACATCGACGCCCTCATGATCATAGAACCGGCTGTCCTCGTAGCCGATGAGCATCGCGAGGTAGCGCGGATCGACCTCGCCCGAAGTGACGGGCAGCCGCCAGCGTCCGTCGGGCAAGGTGAAGGCGCGCAGCAGCCGCCCGTCGCGATCGACGACGATGGTCGAACCGTTGCGCGAAGTCGCCAGATCGAGCGGGCCGAGATGTTGCCGGTAGCTCGACCAGGCCGCGGGCACGGCGAGCGACAGCGCGAAGACGGCCGCCCCGAGCGCAGCGAAGAGGCGCCGCTCGAAGCGCCGCGTCAGCACGAGCCACCGTGGATGAGAATGGCGCGGTGGCGGGTGCTCCCCTCCCCGTTCTTACGGGGAGGGGAGCTTCGACGTTGCCGGCTCACTTCGCCCTCACCTCGATCGTCCCGAAGCCGGTGCGGCCGAAGCGCTCGGGTCGGTACATGTCCTCGGCGGTCGCGGGGGGATAGATGTAGCGGCCGGGAGCGACCGCGCGCACGACGTAGGCGAGCGTGAAGAATGCCGATTGGCCGGGCTCGCGATCCATCGCGGCGACGAAACGGTCGTCGCGATATTCGGTGTGGACGGGATCGAGGTCCTTCTTCAGCCAGGAGAACGCGTCGAGCGAGCCGCTGTCGAACAATGCGGGATTGTCGATCTCGAGCCCCGCCGGGAGCCGGTCGACCACGAGCAGCCGTGCGTAACGCGCCTCGCTCTCCGCGGCTTTCAGGACGACGACGATGCGTTCGTTCTGCGTCAGACTCCCCAGCTCCGTCTTGGTCCCGTCGAGCTTGTAGAAGGTTCGCTCGAGTTCATAGCCCTGCGCGAGCGCAGCCTCGGGCTCGACCGGGGCCCCCGACACCGTCGTGATGACGCGCGCCGCGGACTTGCCGTCATTGACGAGAGTCGCGAGATTTTGGCCCAGCGCGTAAGTGCTCCATCTTCTGTTGTACTTGCCCTTGGTCGGCTGGCCGTCGACGCTGATCTGGCTGAGGGCGCCGTGTTCGGCCAGAGCTTCGGCGGCGATGACGAGCCAGTTCTTTTCCTGCGTGCTGGTGTAACTCTGCTCGGAGCGCGCCTGATCCACGACAGCGCCGGCGCGCGCGATCGGATCGCCCGAGATCTCGCCGTTGGTCAAATTCGCCTCGGCCAGGAGCGCGAGCACCGCCGCGCCGTCGCGCAGACGCGATCCATAGTCCCGCCGCGACAGGCCGTTGTCTCTTTCCGCCTCCAACGCGGCGAGCGCCGAGGTGAACACCTTGCCGGCGCGCGCGCGGTCGCCGAGCATCGCGAGCGCGGCGGCGATCTGCGCCTGCGCCATCGGCGTCGTGAAGACGGCGAGCTTGACGTCGGTGAGGTAGCGCAGATCGCCGACGACCGGCCTGCCGTTGCGCGCGAGCACATAGAGCGCATAGGCGAGCGGCTCTCCCGCGCCCTCTGCGGGATCGGCGGCATTGACGACCTCGTTGCGAAGGTGGTCGAGCGCGGAATCGAAGGCCTGCGCCGGCACGGCGAAGGAGCGTTCGCGCGCGCGCGTCAGGAAATCGGTCACGAAGGCGTCGAGCCAGAGATCATCGCCATCGTTGTCGACGGCCCAGAGGCCAAACGCGCCGCTGGAGTTCTGACGCGTCATTTCCACTTCGATCGCGGACCGGATGCGCCCGTCGAGATCGGGATCGATCGCCAGATGCTCCGCCGAAGCGATATTGTTGGCGTAGAGCAAGGGCATCGCGCGGCTGACGGTCTGTTCCGAGCAGCCGTAGGGATAACGGTCGAGCGCGGCCAACAATGCCGGCGCATCGAGCGCGCCGAACGGCGAAATCGACACCGAGACCGAGCCGGTGCCCGGAATGAAGTCGGCCAACAGATTGTCGGAGATGGTCTCGCTCGCGCCGGGGTCGAGCAGATGCACGCTTCTACGGTAGATGTCCGGCGCTCCGGCGAGAATGCCGAGCGCGAAATGCTGCGTGCCGGTGAACGCGGGGCCGGAGATCGAAAGGTCGAGCGCCGCCGTCCCGACGCCCGTCGCGGTGATCGGCATCGTCACGGAAAGCCGCTGATGCGCCGATATCTCGACCGTCTTGCTCAGCGCGTCGGCCTCGGCAGTCAGCGGACCGTGGATGTCCAGATCGAGCCGATATGAGCCGGCTTCGCCCTCGACGTTGTCGATGTCGATATGCATCTGCGAGCGGTCGCTCAAGTCGAGGAAGCGCGGCAGCGTCGCGGTGACGACGACGGGGTCGCGTACGATCACGTTCGTTTCGGCCGAGCCGACCTTGCTCTTCGACCAGGCGATCGCCATCACGCGGACCGAGCCGTTGAACCCGGGGATATCGAAGCTGACGTTGGCGATGCCGTCGGGGCCGACCTTGACCACGCCAGAAAACAGCGCGAGCGGGGGCTGCGTCGGCAGATTGCCCTCGAGGTTGCCGCTGCCGTCGCCGCCGCTGTGCAGCGCACCGGCGGCGCCCTCCATGCCGTCGATCAGGAAGCCGTAGAGGTCGCGAACGTCCACGCTGAGCTTGCGCTGGCCGAAGAAATAGCCGGTAGGGTCGGGGGTCTTGAAGCCGGTCAGGTTCAGAATGCCGATATCGACGGCGGCGACCGTGACCTCGGCCTCCTCCCCTGCGGCCAATCCGCCGATTTTGATCGGCAGCGCGAGCTTCTCGCGTGGACGCGCCTTTTCCGGGACGCCGATCGCGACTTCGAGCTTGCGCGCGGCGGAGTCGATGCCGAACCAGGCGAGCCCCAGCGCGCGGCCGGGCATCCGCTTGGCTTTCGCGTCGAGCGGACGGTAGGTCGTCGCGACCGCATAGGCGCCCGCGCCCCAATCGGCGCCGACCTTGAACGGCACGACATTGTCGCCTTCGACGAGATCGACGTCGATGAACTGCTCCAATTTGTCGCCCACCAGTGCGACCGTCGCCTTGCCGGCGGCATGCGAGGCAATGCGCAGCTTGGCTTCCTCGCCCGGCGCGTAGTTGGTCTTGTCCAGCGTGACGACCACGTTGTCGGGGGTGTCCGCGCTCGCCGTGCCGGACCAGCCGACATCGAAGCTCACGCTGCTCTGTTCGCCGTCGGGCGATTTAAGATCGAGCCGGTGGCGGCCCCAGCCGACCTGCGCGGCGATCTTGGCAGGGTCGTCGGCGGCTATGTCGAGAATCCCCTCCGCGATGCGCCGCGATGATTTGACGGGCTCGTAGCTCCAGCGCCCGTCGGTGTTGTACCATTGATAGTCGTTGTCGATCTTGTAGAGCGACCAGGCGACGCCCTTGCGCGGGATGCGCGCGCCGTCGGCGCCGATGGCGATGACCTCGAACTTGGCGGAATCGCCCTCGCCGAGGCTTTCGTCGAAATCTTTCTTGACCCCGATCGTCGCGCCCCTGGCTCGCACCGGAAGCGTGATCACACGCTCGACGGTGCGGCCCCCCGATTCGGCGACATCGACGATGATTCGCGCCTCCAGCGGCTTGGCGGCCCCGCCCTCGGGCAGCGCGATGGACAAATCCGCGTGCCCCTTTTCGTCCGTGTCCACCGCCTCGGTGAACTGGCTTTCGATGGCGGTGAATTCGTCGTCGGCCAGTCCGCCGACATAACCGGGATAGCCGGCGAGTTCCGAGCCCGCGACCGCCTGCAGCCGGATCGCCCCGGTCACCGCGAGTCCGGAGGCGGGCGCGCCGTAGAGGAACTCGGCGTCCAACGAAATCTCGATCGGCTCGCCGGGCGTGGCGACCGTCTTCGCCGATTTCAGCGCGAAGTCGAGGCGCTCGGGCACGTAATCCTCGAGCAGGAATTCGGCATGTCCGAGACTCGGTCCCTTCGGGTCGGCGTAAGCGTCGATCGACCATTTGCCGGGCGCCGCGGCGGCGACAAGCGGAACCGCCAGCGCTCGTCCGCCGAGCCCCTGGTCGGGGACGCTCGCGCGCTTGTACTCGACGCCGTCGGGCCGTTTGACGACCAGCGTCAGCGGCAACCCCGGCTGGGCGACGCCCTTGGCGTCGCGCAGCAGCGCCGAGACGAAGACGGTCTCGCCGGAGCGATAGACGCCGCGTTCGGTGTAGAGGAAAGCGTCGAGCGCGCCCGGCGCGTCGCGCCCGGAAACGCCGCGATCGGTCAGGTCGAACGGGTTTTGCGTCAGATTGAGAAAACCGTAGTCGTCGCCGAGCGCGGCGACGAGCAGGCCGAGCGCCGACCCGCCCACGCCGCGCGACAGGCCGGGATCGAAGTCGACGCGCCCGTCCGCGCCGGTCTTGCGACTCGCGAGCACCTCGTTGTTGCGCGCGATCAGGCGCATTTCGACGCCCTCGATCGGCGCTGCGGTCGCCAATGAACGCGCCATCGCATGCACGCCGTCGTCTCCAGATAAAGCCGTCAGGCCGAGGTCGGAGACGACCATCCATTGCGTCGCCGGCGAATCATCGCCGTTGTTCGGGTTGTCGGCGTTCGGGGCGGCGATTCCTTTCCAGGGCCGAGCGGTGACGAGATAGACGCCCGGCTGCAATTTGCCGACCGCCTCGGCGAGCGGAAAATCGGTGACGACGTCCTTGTTCAGTACCGAAGCGACGTCCATCGCGCCGCTCCAGACCTTCGCGCCGTCCTGGCTCTCGATCTCGCTCGCTCGCGAGCCCGAAATCGGTTTGAGAAAATCATCGCGCGTCACCGAACTCATGAGATTGCGGTCGCCGACGCGATAGACGTCGACCGAAACCTTCGTGGTGTTGACAGTGGTGAGCGGCGCGCCGAGCTGGCCCTGCCGCGGCAGCACGTAGGCCCTGGCGGCGAAATGCGCCTGCGGCGAGCGATCGCGCACGTAGATTTCATAGTCCGCGGATTTGAGCAGCGATTCGCCGATGGCGGACGGCAGGCCCTGGCGCACGACGATCGCATAGCGCTCGCCGTGCTGGAGGCCTTCCACGCAAACCTGCTGCTCCTCGCTCGAAAGGGCCGCGTTCGCCGAGCCCGCCACCGCGACGTAGGGTGCGAAATCCGTCTTGCGGGCGAGCGGCTCGGAAAAATTGAAGCATACCCGGGGAGAGGCCGACTCGTTGTCCACCTTGTAATCGACGATGCGGAAGCCATGCTTCTCCCTGAGGTCCTCGTAGACTTTGCGGGTGTCCTCGTCGTCGCGACGGTCGAGGCTGGCGCGATAGGCGTCGAGGGCGGGACGCCAGGACTCCTGCCGCGCGAAGAGATTGCCGAGCAGGGCGAGCGCCTCGGCCTGGGCGGCGGCGGCGCTCGCGCGGCTGTAGGCGGCATAGGCGGCGGTCTGGCCGCGGGCGACCATGTCCCAACGTCCGTCCGCCTGCGCGTCGTCCGCCTGCGCGCCGAGCTTGGCGAGCGCGAGCCATGCGCCGGCATCCTTCGGATTGGCGGAGACCGCCGCGCCGAGAAACGCGCTGGCGTCCTTGAATCTCTTGTCGGCGACCGCCGCCGCCGCATCCTTGCGCAACTGATCCGCGGACTTGTCCTTGATCTTCGCCCCGATCTGCGCGGTCTCTTTGCGCAGCGTTTCCGTGAGCCGGACGACGTCGCTCGCGAGATCCTCGCGGGCATAGGGCTTGATGTCCGCGGCCCAAACCGCTCCGCCGAGGGAGATCAACACGAAGGCGACGAAGCAGCGAAGCGCAATCGGCATGGTTCGATCCCCCGGCGGTCCGGCGCGGCGGTTGCGCGGCCGTCTCCCTCACGCCGAAACTTGTCTCGTTTCGACGACGGTGTTCTTACACCACGTCGGATGCTAGCATGGCGGCAACATGGCGCGTGCAGATATTGGGAGAGGCCGATGACGAAATCTCGCAGCGCGTTGGCGGCGGGGCTCCTCCTTTCGATGGCCGCTGCGTCGGGAGCGCCGGCGCTTGCGCAAGTCACCCCGCCGCCGAGACCCGCGCCCTCCGAACCCGATGCCCAGAAGGCGACGTTGCTGGACTTTCAGAAGGCGGCGTTCCTGACTATGTCGGAGACCGATCGAAAAGCCACGCAGGAGGCGCTTGGTTGGCTCGGCTTCTACAACGGCGTCATCAATGGAACATTCGGCAAACGTACGCTCGATTCGATCCTGGCCTACCAGGCCAGCGTCAAGGCTCCGGCGAGGGGGATCGTTTCATCAGCGGAACTGGCCGCGCTGAAGGCGTCGGCGCAGAAGGCGCGCGGCGCGGTCGGGTTTCAAAGCCTCGACGACGCGCGGACCGGAATTCGCATCGGCGCGCCGCTGAGACTGCTGGAAAGCCGCAACTCGGTGGGCGCGCAGACCCAAATGACGAATCGCGACGGCTCGGTGTCGCTGGACCTGCTCGCGCCGCGGAACGCGCAACGATCGCTGGCCGCGCTCTACGCCAAGCTTTCCGCCGGATCGGCGAACCGCAAAGTCAGCTACAAGGCGATGAAGTCCGATTCGTTCTTCGTCGTCGCCGGGGAGCAGGGGCGCCGGAAATTCTATCTGCGATACGCGGTTGCGCCCCCCGGCGCGCCGGACGCCGGCGGCTTTCGCGGTTTCGAGTTCGCCTATCCCATCGCGAAGGCGGCGGAGCTTGATCGCGTCGCGCTCGCGATCGCCAATTCCTTCGAGCCGTTCCCTCCGGCGCTCGTGCCGGACAAGACGGCCGCCGGCGCGCCGGTCGAACTCGCCAAGACGCCCGCGCCGAGCCCGAGCCCGGATCCCAGCCCGAGCCCTGCGCCGAGCGAGCCGGTTCTGACGGCGACCGCCCTGATCGTGGCGCCCGGCCAGGCGGCGACCGTTCTCACGGAGGCCGAATGCAAGACGCCGACCATCGAAGGCAAGCCGGTCAAATTCGTTCGCGAGGAGGCCAGCGGCCTCACGCTGCTGGGCGGGGATTTCGGCGGCGCCGCCGCCTCGCTCCGGCAGGGCGTCGGCGCCGCGGACGACGTGATCGTGCTCAGTCTCGCGCCGGGCAACGGCTTGGGCAAAGTCGTGCTCGAGGCGAGCGACGCGAACCTGGCGCCGATCTCGGGGACGCGGGGGGCGGTCGTGGCGGCTCTGTCGAGAAGCGCGCGCGGCGCGCCGGCGTTCGACCGTCAGGGCGCGCTCGTCGCCTTCGTCGCGCCCATGAGCGCGGAGCCCAAGCGGCTGGGCGAGGTCGTTGTCGCCGAGCCGCATGAACTGTTGGGCGCAGCCGCGGCCGAGGGTCTCGTGACGTGGGCGAACGCGGAGCCGGCGCCAGGGACGCCGCTGGGCGCCGCCGACATCGCCCGCAAGATGGGCGGCGCGATCACCGGGGTGTTCTGCACGCCATGAACGAGGGAGGTCGCGTTGTAGTCACGGTCGCCGACTGTCGCCGACCGCGGCGCTTCCACCAAGGCGGCGGAAATAATTGCTTCGATCCGACGTTCGCGATTCGGCGATCCCTGCTAACAGGGGAAAAAATTGGGACCCATGAAGACCGAGCGCGAAGCGGCCTTTGCTTTCAAACTGGCCCGTGAAGCGACGGGCTTCACGAAGGCGACCTGCAAAAAAGGGCCGGGCAGCCGCCGGAGACGCATTGGGTATCGTCGTTGCGTCGCCCCATCGCGTCGTGAGCGACGAAGCAAGACCGAACCGTGCCCGGGCCCGCGCAGGCCAAGCGCCGGCAACGAAAATACGACATTCTCTTGCGAAGATTCGAAATCGTTCTATCTTCGTTCTCCTGACGTCATGTAGGAGAAGGCCGAATGTCGGATACCGTTGAAACTGCTCCGCTCGCCGTCCGTCGAGACCGATCGGTCGAGGCGCGGCGCGCGGAGCGCCAGGCGAAGGCGAGCCGGGAAAGGCGGATCATCGAGTCATTGAACCGCGGCGTTTCGGTCGCCGTGATCGCGGAGTGGGAGGACGTGACCGAGAAGCGCATGCGCGCGCTGGTTCGCGACATTCTCGCTCGCCGCATGCCCGAGCCGCCGGCCCAGTTCCTCGCGATGCAGGTGAGCCGTCTGAATGAGGCGCTCCTCGTGTCCTTTGGCGCCATGTCGGGGTCCAACAACCTTCAGGCGGTCGATCGCGTCGTGAAGATCGTGCGCGAGCTCGATCGCTATCACGGTTTCGCCGCAGCCGAGCGGCGTCGCCTTCCAAATGCGTCCGAAGCGCCCGAGCAAACCCCCGCAGAGATTGCGGCGCTGCTTATCGAGCGGATTCGCTCGCAAATGGCGCCGCAAAGGCTTGCAAAGATTGAATCCGCGCCCGGAAATGTTATGGCCTCGGAAGGCTCGGACCCCCAAGATATGGTACCACATCGCGACGCCGCCCCCGTGTCAGCTCTCGACCCGGCCGGCCAAGCTCCTCTCGCGATCGAGGCGCCGCCGACCTGCCCGGAAATGGCGTCGCAAAGGCTTGAAAAGATTAAAACCGCGCCGGGAAATGGTATGTCTTCGAAAGACTCGAACCCCCAAGATATGGCGCCGGCGTGCTGCGAACCACTTGTCAGCCCAACCGCCGCGAGCGGCTCCAGACGGTGAACCTTCGGATGACGCTGAACGGGGTCATGGCCTGCTCGAGGCAGGAGCGTGTCGGATTGGTCGTAGCAAGGAGGAAAATTTTCCTCCTCGCAAACCCTTGATATCACACAAAACGGGAAAGGAATCTCGCTGCACAGTTCGGTTCGCCGACAGCAAGCCCACAGCGCGGGTTACGGTGACGCTCAATGGGGTCATGGCTGTTAGAGGCAGTGAGCGTTTCGGATTGGGTCGTAGCAAGGGAGGGAATTTTCCTCCTCGCAAACCCTTGATATCCCGCGAAACGGGAAAGGAATCTCGCTCCACGGTTCGCTTCGCCGACAGCCAGCCCACAGATCTGCAATCCGGAAATCCGCAATCCCTCTTCCATGTACTGTTGGCGCCGGATCGGCTAACCGGTCGGATCGCGTGCAAGCCGAACCACGTGGATGCCCGGACAATCCCCGGATTAAGTCCCGGGACGGCCATGACGGGAAATGGCATGGAAATCAGAGACTGAGCAGTTTGTTTCTTGTCAGATCGGATCGCGCTGTAAAGATGGTCGCCGACTGTGGCGCTTCCAAGGGATCGATCCTCGCGAGCGGAGTCGTTGCGCGCCGGCCGCGCGCGGCGAGCGCGGCTACAGGATGACCTCGGCCGCGGCGCCTGCGCGCGTTCTCGTTTTCGATTCGGGTCTGGGCGGCCTCACGGTTCTCGCCGAAATTTCGCGGGCGCGCCCGGAAGCGGAAATCGTCTACGCCGCCGACGACGCCTTCTTCCCGTATGGCGCGCTGAGCGAGGCCGCGCTGGTTGATCGGGTCGGCGCGGTCGTCGCGATGCTGATCGAGCGCTTCGCGCCCGACCTCGTCGTCGTCGCCTGCAATACCGCCTCGACGCTGGTCCTCGCGCCGCTGCGCGCGGCTCATCCCCGCGTGGCCTTCGTCGGCACCGTTCCGGCGATCAAGCCGGCGGCGTCGGCGTCGCGGTCGGGCTTGATCTCCGTGCTGGCGACGCCGGGAACGGTTGCGCGCGACTATACCCGCGCGCTCGTCCGCGATTTCGCGAATGGCTGCGAAGTGACGCTGGTCGGTTCTGCGCGCCTGGCCGAAGTCGCGGAGCGGCGACTGCGCGGCGAAGCGGTCGGCGCGGACGAAATCGCCCGCGAGATCGAGCCGTGCTTCGTGTCGCGCGGAGATCGGCGCACCGATCAGATCGTGCTCGCCTGCACCCATTTTCCGCTGCTGACGGATCGGTTTGCCGCGCTCGCGCCTTGGCCGGTCGCGTTCGTCGATCCCGCCCCGGCGATCGCGCGCAGGGTCGATGCGCTGCTGGATCCCCGACGCGGCGCCCGACGGGCAGGCCCGCCGTTTCCGGTGCTGTTCACCAGCGGTCGGGCGCCGACGGACGCGCTGCAAAAGGCCTTGCTTCGCTTCGGGCTGGGGGCTACCTCGACGCTTTGAATTCCTCTCCCCGTTCTTGGGTGGAGGGGTAGGGGGCGGTCGAGGCCGTGATGGAACCCCACCCCCGGCCCTTCCCGAAAGAGACGGGGAGGGAGCCCAATGGAAAGGCCGCCCCGATGCGCACGCATGTTGGACAACCCGTCCGCCTCGCCGATTATCGCGTCCCCGACTTCCAGATCGACTCGGTCGATCTCGATATTTCGCTCGATCGAAACGTCACCCGCGTCGTAGCGACTCTGGCGCTGCGGCCGCATCCGGAGGGGCGCGTCGATGCGGCGCTGGAACTCGACGGCGACGAACTCGCGTTGACGGCGCTCCACCTCGACGGCGAGGTGCTGGAGCCCTCCGCCTACGATGCGACCCCCTCGGCGCTGAGGCTCGCCAATCCGCCCCGGCGTCCTTTCACGCTGCAGATCGAAACCCGGCTGAACCCCTCCGCCAACACCAAGCTGATGGGGCTCTACCGCTCCGGGTCGGCCTATTGCACGCAATGCGAGGCCGAAGGGTTTCGCCGCATCACCTATTTCCTCGATCGGCCCGACGTGCTGTCGGTCTATCGCGTGCGGCTCGAGGCCGACAAGGCCGAAGCGCCCGTCCTGCTCGCCAACGGCAACCTGGAATCCACGGGCGAGGCGGGTCCAGGGCGACATTTCGCGGTCTGGCGTGATCCTTTCAAGAAGCCCTGTTACCTCTTCGCCCTCGTCGCAGGCGATCTGGGCCGCGTCGCGGGCGAGTTCATCACCATGTCCGGCCGGCGGGTCGAACTCGGCATCTATGTCGAACCCGGCCGCGAGGGCCGCGCCGATTACGCGCTGGACGCGCTGAAACGGTCGATGGCCTGGGACGAGCGCGCCTATGGACGCGAATACGACCTCGACGTCTTCAACATTGTCGCCGTCTCCGACTTCAATATGGGCGCCATGGAAAACAAGGGCCTCAACGTCTTCAACGACAAATACGTGCTGGCGTCGGCGGCGACCGCGACCGATGACGATTACGCCGGCATCGAAGGCGTCATCGCCCACGAGTACTTTCACAATTGGACCGGCAATCGCATCACTTGCCGGGACTGGTTCCAGCTCTGCTTGAAGGAAGGCCTGACGGTCTTTCGCGACCAGGAGTTCTCGGCCGATCAGCGCTCGGCTCCGGTCAAGCGCATCGCCGACGTTCGCGGCCTGAAGTCCGGGCAATTCGCCGAAGACGCCGGACCGCTCGCGCACAATGTGCGGCCGGAAGTTTATCACGAGATCAACAATTTCTACACGGCCACCGTCTATCAAAAGGGCGCGGAAGTGATCCGCATGCTCAAGGCGCTGATCGGCGCCCCGGCGTTTCGCGCCGGGATGGATCTCTATTTCCAGCGCTGTGACGGCACGGCGGCGACGGTCGAGGATTTCCTCGCGTGCTTCGCTGAAGTCTCGGGCCGCGATCTCACCGAATTCAAGCGCTGGTACAGTCAGGCGGGAACGCCCGTGCTGACGGTGCGCACAGCCTATGACGGAGCGCGAAAGACCTTTCGCGTCGATCTCGCGCAGTCGCTGGCGCCGACGCCCGGGCAGCCCGAGAAGTCGGCCGCCGCGATGCCGATCGCGCTCGGCCTCGTCGATCCCGAGGGCGGCGATCTGCCGCTGGCCTCGTCCGATGCGAGCCCGGACGAATTGCGGTCGGGCGTTTTCGCGCTGGAAGGCGCCCGCCGAACCCTGGAGTTCGCTGGCGTGGAGCGCCGGCCGGCGCTTTCGGTGCTGCGCGGGTTTTCGGCGCCGGTGCGCGTCGACGACGACCTGACCGAGGACGATCTCGTCACGCTGCTCCGGCGCGACAGCGACAGCTTCAACCGTTGGGAGGCCCTGCAGACCCTGGCGATCCGGCTTTTGCTGCGCTCGGTGGCCGCGATTCGCGAGGGTAGGGCGCCATCGTTCGAGGGCGGCTTCGTCGCCGCCTACGGCTCGGTCATCGCCGATGCGCTCGCGGGCCGCATCGACCCGGCGTTCGCCGCCCTCTCGCTGCATCTGCCCAGCGAGACCGACATCGCGCGCGAAATCGCAAAAGAAGTCGATCCCGACGCGATCTATCGCGCGCGCGATTCTCTGCGCGGCTTGCTCGGCCGCACGCATGCTCCGACACTCGCGGCGTTGCACGAAGCGATGACGAGTTCGGGACCCTTCAGCCCCGACGCGGCCGCCGCGGGCCGGCGCGCGCTTCGCAACGGAGCCTTGGCGATGTACGTCGCGGGTTCCGCGATCGAGGGCGCGGCGCGCGCGCAACGCCAGCTGGCCGAAGCCGACAATATGACCGAGAAGCTCGGCGCGCTGGCGGCGCTCGCCACCATTCCCGGGCCGCCGCGCGAACACGCCCTCGAGGCGTTCGCGCGCAGCTACGCCGCCGAACCGCTCATTCTCGACAAATGGTTCGCCCTGCAGGCGCAGATCGCGGAGAGCGGGACGCTGGCGCGGGTGCGCGGGCTGATGGCCCACCACGCCTTTTCGCTCGCCAATCCCAAT
Organism: Roseiarcus sp.; assembly: GCA_036502445.1. Lineage (GTDB taxonomy): Bacteria > Pseudomonadota > Alphaproteobacteria > Rhizobiales > Beijerinckiaceae > Roseiarcus. The sequence continues at coordinate 17,162 of DASXYQ010000470.1, forward strand.
CGCGTGCGGGCGTTGGTCGGCGGCTTCACGGCGAACCAGACGCAGTTCAACCGGGCGGACGGCGCGGGGTTCGACTTCCTCGCCGAGATTGTCCTGGCGCTTGATCCGACCAATCCGCAGATCGCGGCGCGCCTGCTGACCGGGCTGCGTTCCTGGCGTTCGCTCGAGGCGGCCCGTCGGGACAAGGCGGCGGAGACCCTGCGACGTATCGCGGCGCAGAGCGAATTGTCCGCGGACGTCCGCGACATCGTCACGCGCAGCCTCGCAAGAGCCCAGGCTCTCTCCCATAACGCGACGAGTCTGAAACGCGCCTCCCCTCCCCGTTCGTACGGGCAGGGGAATATGCCCCGTTGTCGCGGCGCGCCGAAGCGCAAAGAGAACGGGG
>DASXYQ010000471.1:0-1510 GCA_036502445.1 Roseiarcus sp.
CTAGTAGGCGAGAACCACTGGATTGGGCGAGAGATAGCGCGCCCCGCGCTCGATCGACTCACCGACTTCGAGCTCGAATTCTTGCGCCGGCAATCGGAGTTCGGCGGCGACGGCCGCCAATCCGATATCTCGGTAAAGGCGCGACAGCAAACGGGTGCGACCGGCTCGAGATTCGAGCACATCGGGAATAGACGCAAGATCGTGACGCATGGACTCTCAAACTCCCGTACGGCTTTGACTCGCCGTTGGACGAATGGGGACAACTTGAATCATTCCGGTTAAAGGCGATTTAATGAGGCGATCGCGGTCGAAATGCGCCCTGCCAGCGACGCGGTTCGATGGCCCGCGCTAATAAGGCGCGCCTTGCCCCGTATCTTGATTAATAGAAAGTAAACGTGATCTTTTCTTCCGCGCGACGGCGCCGTCAATCTCGTGTGAGCGCGGGAGAGCCGCATGGAAATAGGGCCGGCTCCCGACCGCGCTACGAGGCCGCCGCGCCGCGTTCACTCGCCCTCAATCGCCGCGACAGCCTCGCCGACGCGCTCGCTCCGAAGGCGGCGGTGAAAGGAGCCGCGAGGAGCTGCTTTCCCCGTTTACGTCGCGGTTGCCCCGAAAAGCGGGCGGATACGCCGTGAGCGGCCGTCTCCCGCTCCTCGTACTTTGTTTCCGGTTACGCGTGGGCCGGAGTCGCGCTCGCGGTCGCGGCGGCTAGGCGTTGCATGTAGAGCCCTTGGAAATCGATGGGATCGACGTACAGGGGCGGATACCCCCCCGACCGAACGGACTCGGCGACGATCTGGCGCGCGAAAGGAAACAGCAGCCGCGGCCCTTCGATCATGACCAGGGGTTGGATCTGATCTTGGGGCACATTCTCGACCCGGAATACTCCCGCGTAATTGATCTCGAACTTGAAAAGCGCTTCCGCGCCCTCGCCCGCGCCGCCTTCCAACATCAGACTCACCTCGAAATCGCCGGGACCGAGCTGCCGAGCATTGACGTTGATCTGGAGCGAGATCTTCGGACTCTGCTGCTGCGTAGCCAAGGTGCGCGGGGCATTCGGGTTCTCGAACGAAAAATCCTTCGTATATTGCGTCAGCACCGAGAATCGAGGAGGCGCTTTGTTCGGCTCCGGCGCGCCATTGCCGACCTGATTGACCATTTCTTTCTCTCCGCGCGAGTAGCTGCTCGTTTCGATGGCTTCAGTGACGACCGGTGGACGTTTCTCACCTGATCGCGCCCCGTTTTGTCGCGTACCATAGCGACAAGACAGGGACAAGCATTGCAACCTTCGAGACGATCAGCCTACAGGGGCGGCCAGGTAAAGTCGTCGGCCCGGCCGGTGCGCGTAGCCGCGGGGTCGCCGTCTCGCAGCGCGCGGACGACTTCACCCGTCTCCGAGGCAGTTTTGGATTCGCGGGTCGCGAGGACGCCGCCGGCCGACAATGGACGCGCGGTCAACGAGAGGATCGGACCCACCAAGCGTCTCACCGGCGCCTGCGGGGCGGCTCCG
>DASXYQ010000472.1:0-11540 GCA_036502445.1 Roseiarcus sp.
CGGGCGGCCAGCAGCAGCGCGTTGCGATCGCTCGCGCTCTCGCCGTGCGCCCGCGCGTCCTGTTGCTCGACGAGCCGCTGTCGGCGCTGGACGCCCAGATACGCCGCTCGATGGTCGAGGAAATCAGCAAACTGCACAGAGATTTGCCCGATCTGACGATACTCTACGTCACCCACGACCAGAGCGAGGCGCTGACGCTCGGCGACCGCATCGCGATCATGAGGGACGGCGAACTGAGCGCGATCGGCCGCACGGGCGAACTCTATCGTCGGCCGCCCAACCGCTTCGCCGCGGAATTTCTCGGCCGCGCCAATCTGTTGCCCGCAGTGGTGGAAGCCGGCGCGCCGCAGAACGGCTTCGTGTCGGTTCGTGTCGGCGACGCGCGCCTTATAGTCGCGAGCGGCGGCGAGCCCGCGGGCGCCGAACGGCTTCTGTGCGTTCGGCCGCAGAATTTGACGCTTCAAGGCGATGCGGAGCGCTCGAACCGGGTTTCCGCCGTCCTGCGAGAAGTCCATTGGCAGGGCGAACTCACACATCTCGCCGCCGATATCGGCGAGACGATCGTGCGCGTCGTCGCAACGAGGCTGCCCAATCCGCCATCGCGCGGCGACCGGTTGGATTTCTTCTTCGCGCCCGGCGACGCGAATCTGATTGCGGAAAACGCGGGTGTCTGATGCCGTCGCGGTCGCGCCGCGCCAGGCGAAATTCAATCTCGGCGGATTTTGGATCGCGCCGCCGCTGATTGTTCTTGCGTTGTTGTTCCTCTATCCGCTGGTGCTGATCGCGCGCGCGGCGCTGATGAACGAGTCGGGCGCGCTCGACTTCGCGGCGGCGTTCGAGGTGCTGAATTCTCGGGCGTTTCTCAACGCCCTGCTCAACACCGCCGAGATCGCTTTCGCCTCGACCGCCGGCTGCCTCGCACTTGGCGTTACGCTCGCGCTGATTCTGGCCTTCGCGCCGTTTCCGGGCGCCGGGTTCGTCGCCCGCGTCATCGACACCTTCATTGCGCTGCCGACATTCCTCGTGACGCTCGCCTTCACGTTTCTCTGCGGGTCGGCGGGTATGCTCAACGGCGCGCTGACCTCGGCGCTGGCGCTGGACCATCCGCCGGTCTATTTCCTCTATTCGGCCTGGGGGGTGATCCTCGCCGAGGTCACGGTCTACACGCCCTTCGTGCTGCGCCCCCTGCTCGCGGCTTTTTCGCTGGTCGACAGGAGCCAGATCGAAGTCGCGAGCCTGCTCGGCGCCAGGCCGTTGCGGATCGTTAGACAGATCATTCTCCCCGCCGCTCTGCCAGCGGCGATCGCCGGAGGCAGCCTTTGCCTTCTGTTGACGGTCAATGAATTCGGCATCGTGTTGTTCATCGGCGCCAAGGGCGTCATCACGCTGCCGCTGCTGATCTACTCCAAGGCGATCCAGGAGGCGGACTACCAGGCGGCCTGCGTCATCGCGATCGTCAACGTCGCGGTATCGCTGGGCCTGTTCAGCCTCTATCGCCTCGCTGCGCGCCGATTGGGGAGCTAGCTAGCATGCTGGTCTGGTCGATTTCGGGCCGAGCCCTGGTTTGGAGCGTCGCCGCGCTGCTGATCGGCGTCTTCTACCTCGCGCCGCTCGCGGTGATCGTGGTCGCGAGCTTCTCGCAGCATTGGAACGGCGTCCTGCCGAGCGGTTTCACCTTCGAGCACTATGCGGCGGCGACGGGAGGCGACATGCGCGATGCCGTCTACGCGAGCATCGTGACCGGGTTCGTCGCGAGCCTTCTCGCGTTGGTCACCGGCGCCTGGGCGGCGCTCGCGCTGCGCGCGCAGGTCGGCGGCTGGAGCCAGCCGCTCGGGCTGCTGTTCTTCATCCCGAGCGCGGTGCCGTCGGTCTCGGTCGGGCTCGGGCTGCTCGTCGCGTTCAGCCAGAGGCCGCTGCTGCTCAACGGCACGACCGCGATCGTCATCATCGCGCATTACGCGCTGATTTCTGCGTTCGCGTTCGGCAATGTCTCGGCTGGGCTGTCGCGCCTGACGCCGGATTACGAGGAAGTCGCCTCCTGCCTCGGCGCGCGTCCCGCCTATCGACTATTGCACGTGACCCTGCCGCTAGTCGCGCCCTATCTGCTCGCCGCATTCGACCTCAGCTTCGCACTTTCAATGGGCGAACTCGGCGCCACCGTCATGGTCTATCCCCCGGGCTGGGTGACCATGCCCGTGGCGATTTTCGGTCTCACCGACCGCGGCGACATCTTCTCCGGCGCCGCGCTGACGATGATCCTGGTCGCCGTCACGCTCGCGCTGCTGATCGGCTTGGAGCGCACCCCATTCCGGTCGGCGGCAGCGAGGTAGCAGGCTATGGCGTCTTCACGACGTGGTACTCGATGCGGCGATTGCGCAGTCGGCCTTCGGGCGTATCGTTGCTGGCGATCGGGTCGGCGCTGCCGTAGCCTTTCGCGATCAACATGGCCGGATCGGCGCCGTCCTTGATGAGCGCATCGCGAACCGCTTCCGCGCGTTTCTGCGACAGCGCGACATTCAGTGCGGGATCGCCGGTGTTGTCGGTGTAGCCGGCGATTTCGATCACGGTGCCTGCGCGGAGCTTCTTCAGTTCGGTGGCTGCGCTGCGCAAGAAAGCTTCCGTCGAGGCTGGCACCTCGGCGCTATCCGACGGGAAGTTCACGATCGACTTGTTGAGCGTGGCGATCAAGTCTTTCGCGTCGAAACCCGACTGGAGAGACGTGAGCTCGGTTGTCGCCTTGTTGTTGGCGCTCGAGGGGTCGGCAGCGTGGTCCCTCAGCACTCCATAGGACAGACCTTCGCCAAATGCGCTCTTGAGCGCAGCGATGATCCGATCACGATCTGCGTCTCCAATCGCGCCGCCAACGTTGACCGAGTCGCCATCGAAGACTATCTCTACGCCGGGCGTCTTCAGCGAGGCGAGCGCATCGGCGAGCTTCACCCGCCACGGCGCCGGGTCGCGCTTGGGGTCCACGATGATGTCGCCCTGCACCTTGTCGGCCCCAAAGACCGATTTGAGCGCATCGAGGATCGAGTCCTTCGCGCCTTCGTCATGGACCGCTCCGGTGATGTGAGCGACGCCGTCCTCGTTGTTGAACTCGAGCCTCGGCGGCTTGGCGGCTTGGGCAACGGCCGCCGCCTGGGCGACAGACGAGGGAGCGGGGGTCGTAGGGGGCGTCTGCGCGACCGGCGAAGGAGCGGGCGTCGCGGCGGGCGTCTGCGCGACGGACGAAGGCGCGGGCGTCGCGGGGGGCGTCTGCTGCGCAACGGGCGAAGGAGCGGGCGTTGCGGGAGTCGTCTGCTGCGCGACGGGCGAAGGAGCGGGCGTCGCCGCGGGCGTCTGCGCAACCGGCGAAGCAGCGGGCGTCGCGGGAGGCGTCTCCGCGACGGGCGGCGCCGTCGTCGCGCGCTGGCCTGTCCAGTAATACAGTCCGACGGCGATAATAACTACGGCGCCAATGAGCGGCCAAAGCCAACTTGGCGCTCCGCTCGGTTTGGGGTCAGCATCGGGCATTGGTTTCCTCCTTGGCCGTCCGAGAGCGTACCTTCAGTCGGGTCGAGTTTGTCGGCCGCCCTTTTTGATTCTTCTCAAGGTCGCGGTCACCGCCAAGGTTGTAGCGGTTGATAGGATGGCAAAGCAATAGTTCGTATTCCCGTCATACATCCATCGTCGCGGAGCAGAAGCGGAGGGCGCCGGCTTTGCGTACGTCATCGCCTCCTCGACGGCTGCCTCAAACCCCGAACAACTCCTCGAGCTTCGCCCGCATCGCCGCCGCCTCGACGTCGATTCCGAACCAGTGGCGGATCGAAACGACGCCCTGGTTGACGAGCATGCCGAGGCCGTCGAGCGTGCGCAGGCCGCGCGCCTCGGCTTCGCGGATCAGGCGCGTGCGCGGCGGATTGGGGATCACGTCGGCGACGATCGCCTCGGGCCGCGCATTCGAAAGATCGACGTCGAGCCGACCGTCGATGTCCGGGAAGAGACCGATCGAAGTGGCGTTGACGATTATGTCCTTCGTCCGATCAATCGGATAGGTCCGGTCCCAGAGCACGAACTCGGCCGCGGCTTTCGTCTTCTCGTTGATCAGAGCTGTCAGCTCGCTGCCGCGCGCCTCGCCCCGGTTGACGATCGTCAGCTGCGAGGCGCCGGCGAGCGCCAATTCCACGCCGATCGCCCGCGCCGCGCCGCCGGCGCCGAAGACTACTATCGACTTGCCCATGGGATCGACCAGCATGCGCAGCGATTCCATGAACCCGACGCCGTCGGTGTTCTCGCCGATCAATTTATCGCCGCGCCGCACCGCGCAATTGACAGCGCCGATCGTCGCAGCGGATTCGCCGAGGCCGTCGAGATGGGCAATGATCGCCACCTTGTGCGGGATCGAGCAGTTGAACCCGCGCCAGCCCATCGCCCGGGCGCCGCGCGCGGCGTCGCCCAGCGCCGGCGGCGCGACCTCGCAATTGATGTAGCGCGCATCGATCCCATGATGCCGGAATGCCGCCTCGATCATCGCGACCGTGGGATTTTCCGCCGCCGGCGTCGCAAACGAGCCGACCAGCGCGCTGAGGAAATTATGGGGTTGGGGCATGATGAAGTTCCTCCAAGCGTTGTCGAACGACCCCGTCATTGCGAGCGTAGCGAAGCGATCCACGGGCCGTCACGTGGCTTCGTCGTTTCGCTCCACGCAATGACGGCGCAAACGCGGCAATATCTACCTCGCCGCGGCGAGTTCCGCCCGGGCCGCCGAGCGCAGCAGCAGCAAATCGCTCGCGATCGAGCACAGCGCGAAACCGCGCGCCCGCGCCGCCTTGGCGCGCGCGCCGTCGAAACAGAAGAGGCCCGCGAATTTGCCGTGCGCCTTGGCGGCTGCGACGATCTTGGTCAGCGCGGCTTCCACCACCGCGCCGTGCGGATCGACGATTCCGCCGCCGCTCAGCGCGATCGAGAGGTCCGACGGGCCCACGAATATGCCGTCGATCCCCGGCGTCGCTACGATTTCGTCGAGGGCGTCGAGCGCCTCGCGCGTCTCGATCATCGCGATGGCGAGCGTGATCGCATCGGCGCCGTGCAAATAGGCCGGACCGACCAGGCCGGTGAGCGCGAGCGCCGCCCGCGGACCCCACGACCGGCGCCCGAGCGGAGGAAACTTCATGTAATCGGCGAAGCGCCGTGCGTCCTCTACGCTGTTGATCATCGGGGCGATCACGCCGGCCGCGCCCGCGTCCGCCACCCGGCTCGCGCAAGCGAAATCCCCGATCCCGACGCGGACGATCGCCGGCTTTCCCGCCAGCGCCGCGGCTTGGATCGCGCGCGTGGCGCCGACGAAGTCGACGCCGCCGTGCTGCATGTCGAGAACCACCGTATCAAAATCCTCACGCGCCAGCGTGTCGGCGACGCCCATCTCGTTCAGGCTGATCCAGGCGCTGTAGACGCCGCCCGCGCTCAGCGCACGGGCCAACTTTCCAACGACGTCGATTTCTGGCATGTTTCCTCCCTCATCGGCGTGAAGGCGCGCGCGCCTCCGAGACCGCTCGTTGCAAATTACAACGATGTAACTCGAATGTAATGCGCCTCGTGCAGAATCTTTTTGTCGTCGTTTTCGACCCTGAGAGGTTTCCCTATGAGAAAGCTCGTTTTGACTTCCCTCACCGCCGTCGCGTTGGCCGGTTCGGCCTTCGCTTACAACGCGTTCGCCGCGGCCGGCGACCCCCCCGACTCCACCCCCGACTCCCCCCCCGACTCCCCTCGCGCGGAGCGGACGGACGACGGCGGCTTCATGCTCGACGCGCGGCTCGCCGGCATGAAGGCGGCCCTCCAGCTGACGCCCGACCAGGAAAAGCTGTGGCCGCCGTTCGAATTGGCGGTTCGCGACGCGGCCAAGGCGCGACGCGACGCGATGCGCGAGAGGCGTGAGAGAATGCGCGACGACGGGCGTCCATCGCCAATTGAGCGGTTGGACGAAATATCCGACCACCTCGCCAAAGCCTCCGCCGAACTCAAACTGGTCTCCGACGCGGCCAAGCCATTGTTCGACTCTCTCGACGAGACGCAGAAGCGACACTTCGGCCCGTTGCTGATGACTCTGCGTCCCCATAGAGGCGGCATGGAAGGTGGCCCGTCCCGCCACGAGGACGACGAGGAGTAGAGCGAATTCTGCCGGGTCGCTCGAAGCTCAGCTAATTTCGCAAGCGAACGATTTCGTTGGAAGACGTGGCCAGGTTGGCCACGTCTTATCGGCGAGCCGCTTCCTCGAGCGCCTTCTCCGCCCATTGGTTCATGCCGAGGCCCGACAATTGCGCGGCGATGGCCGCTCGGGCGTGAACCTCAGGCGAGATGCGGAACATCACCTTTCCCGAATATGGGCGCTCTGGAGGCTTTCCGACTTTCTCGCAAGTCGCGAGATAGTCGTTGACGGCTTCGCGAAACGCGGATTTCAGTCCTTCGACAGTATCGGCGTGAAAGCCGACAACATCGGCGACCCCCGCCAAATGACCGACAAATATTTCGTCTTCGCCGTCAAATTCGACGCGGGCTACATAACGCTTGTATAACATATAATTTCATGGGCTTACTCCTATCTTTATAAGGTACTCGCGGGCAGTCGCGTGCACAAACCGCAGCGCGAGGGTCTGAACGGCGAGCGCCGCGGCCGTCGCGGCGACGAACGCGAGCGGCAGGTCCATACGCGTCAGCACGAAACCGAGGAAGCGTCGCCACAGCGCCGGGCGACCCAGAGCGCGGCGAGGATCACCAGCGGCGCCAGGATCAATTTGGTCAGCAACAGGTTTACAAGGAGACTCGGAGGTTGATGAGGCGCGGTATCGAAGGCACGAAAGCCATGATTTCGCCATGCGGCTATCGCTCAGTCGCGGGGACTGAACCTACCCGATTCGGAGAATCGTTATCATGCGCCGCCTTCTCACCGCGTTCGGCTTCGGCCTCGTCTTTTCCGGCTCCGCGCTCGCGAACCCGGCGATGACGACGTCGGACACGGAAATGCTGGAATCGCCGAAACCTCACGCACACGTCGTCCAGGCGATACCGGCCCACGCCCAGGTCGACGTCGAGGACTGTGGCCCGGTCTGGTGCTCGGCGTCGTGGCGGAACATTCCCGGCTACGTGCGCGCCAGCGCCGTCGTCCCGGGAGCCGCCGGCCCGCTGCATGGCGCTGGGCCGCCAAGGCCGCCGGTCGTGATCGCGCCGTTTGGCTGGGGCTGGGGCTACGGCTGGCATCATTATTATTGAGCGTCGCGATGGGAGATCGCGACGGATCGAGGCGCAGCGCTGACCCTGTTGGGCGGGAGAGTTGCCCCCTCGAGATGGATTTGCTGTAGATGCTGTAGATAAGGTTGGGCAGTCGTGCCGGGGGCGCGTGCAAGACCCGATCGAGGGCGCCGTTGCAATGACCGAGAACCGAAAGATCGCGGCGATTTTGGCCGCCGACGTCGTCGGGTTCAGCCGGCTCACGGGCGCCGACGAGGATCGAACGCTGGCCCGGCTCCGAGCGCTTCGCAGCGACCTGATCGATCCGACGATCTCGGTTCATCGCGGCCGTGTGGTGAAGCGGACCGGCGACGGCGCTCTGGTCGAGTTCCGCAGCGTCGTCGACGCGGTGCGATGCGCCATCGAGGTGCAGAACGCCATGGTCGAGCGCAACGCCGGCCTGCCGCCGGAGCGTCGCATCGAATTCCGCATCGGAATTCATCTGGGCGACGTCGTCGAGGAATCCGACGGTGACCTGATGGGCGACGGCGTCAATATCGCGGCGCGGCTCGAAGGGATTGGCAGGCCTGGAGAAATATGTCTCTCCGAGGACGCTTACCGTCAGGTCAAAGGACGGCTCGATCTTGCCGTCACCGATCTCGGTGAGCAAAGCCTGAAGAACATAGCCGAGACCATGCGGGCTTATTCGCTTCAGGTCGGCTTGCCGGCTCGGCCGAAACCCGAGAAGCCGCCGACACGGTCGAAGAAATGGTCGATGGCGCTGCCTAGCGCGGCTGCCATTGCGGTGCTGATCGTCGTCGCGACCGGCGTCTGGTATTTCCTCGGAACGGGCGGCCTCCCCCTGGCCGGCGTTTTCGGAGGTGGGAAGGCGGGGCCGGTCGAGCATTCGGCCCTCGCCTATTCCTCGATCGCGGTCCTCCCATTCGACAACATCGGCGGCGATGAACAGGCGGGCCGCCTCGCTGACGGAATGACCGAAGACGTCATTACGAACCTCGCGCAGTTCAAGGACCTTCTGGTCATCGCTCGAAATTCCACAATGGCCTACAAGGGCAAACCCGTCGATATCCGGCAGATCGGCGAGGATCTCGACGTCCGCTATGTGCTGGAAGGCTCCATCCAACACCAGGCGGATCAGTTGCGAGTGACCGCGCAGCTCATCGACGCCAGCACAGGCGCCCATGTCTGGTCGGAACGCTGGGATCGCCCGGCCAAGGACATGTTCGCCGTGCAGAGCGAGGTTGCCGAAAAGGTCGCGGTATCGCTCGGCGGGCACGCCGGCCAAACCGCGGGCGCCATTCAGCGAAGCCAGCTCCTGGAGGCCAAGCGGAAGCAGTCGGCGGACCTTTCCGCTTACGACCTCGCGTTGCTGGCCTACGAGCAACAGCGCGCGTCCAACAAGATTGCGAACGTGAAGGGTCTCGAGTACATTGAGAAGGCCGTCGCGCTCGATCCGAGCTTTGCGCCCGCCTATGTGACGCGCGGGTGGCTCAAATTCCAGAAGACCTGGCTGTTCGATCTCCCCTGGGCGACACAGATCGCGCAGTTCGAAGCGGACCTGCGGATGGCTCTGGCGCTCGATCCGTCCAATCCGGAAGCGCATGCCGGTCTTATCAGGTACTACTCCGACAAAGGCCAGTTCGCCGAGTGCGCGGCGGAGATCGATCTGGCGTTACGAGACAATCCGACGAATATCGCCGTGCTCATTGTAGCCGCGCAGCAACTCAGCTTCCTCGGACGTCCAGAGGAGGGTGTCGCCATGGCGGATCTGGCGCTGCGTCTCGATCCGCAGATGGCGCCGAGCAGGCGCGACACGGTTGGGAGCGCATATTTTTACGCCCGCAAATTCGCGCGTCACATCGAGGTGACCGACCTCATTCCAGCGGAAAGTCTCGAAAAATATACGCGGTTCCAGCGGGCCGCGAGCTATGCCTTCCTCGGTCGAAGCGAGGAAGCGGAACGCTCCAAGGCCGACCTCATCTCCAGACATGGGACGCAGATTGAAGAAGTATGGCTGAATGAAGGTCAAATTTTCGCCAGACAGACCGAACAGGATATCGAACACGATGCCTTTCGCAAGCTCGGCTTTCGTATCTGCGCCACTGCGGAGGAACTGAAGAATTTCGGCAAACCGTTGCGTTATCCCGAATGCGTCAAGACCTGAGGCCGTCCTCGACCCGGTGCAAGACCGAGACTTTATTGATGTGGCAGCGCCTTTTGCACCGCTGCACAAGTAACAAATAAGGAACTGTCGTCGAAAGGAGAATTCGCCATGCATCGCGGCGCAGCGTTGACCCTGTATGATACCGTGGTCGCGTCCGACTGGGTCGACTACAACGGGCATATGAACGACGCGGCTTATGCGCTGGTGTTCAGCCGCGCGACCGACGCTTTGATGGACCGGATCGGCCTCGACGCGGCCGCGAGAAAAGCCAGCGGCCGCACCCTCTACACGCTGCAAGTCATGCTGCACTACATTCAGGAAGCGAGCGAGGGCGCGCCGCTGTTCGTCGCGTGCCAGTTGCTCGAGCATGACGACAAGCGCATGCGGATTTGGCTCGAAATGCGCGCCGGCCGCGACGGTCCGGCAGTGGCCGCGAGCGAGCAACTCCTGCTCTCGATCGACAAGAACGAAGGCGCGAAGGCAGCGCCCTGGCGCACGGAGACCATGGCCGCGCTCGACGCGCTCGCCAAAGCCCACCGCGGCCTCGCCGTTCCCAAGCTGGCGGGAAGCGGCGTGACGATGAAACGGGGCTGAGGGGGCCCTTCCGCCCTCGCGGGATTACGGTCCGGTCAGAGGGGTTCACGTCTCTTTGCCTGCATAGGCTGGCGCCGTGAATTGAAAGACGGCGCCGCGGGGCAGGTTCGCGCTCGCCCACAATCGTCCGCCGTGAGCTTCTATGATCGAACGGCAGATCGACAGCCCCATCCCCATTCCATCAGCTTTTGTCGTGTAGAAGGCATCGAACAGACGCTCGAGGCTCGATGGCGCCAGCCCCGGACCTGAATCCCGCACCGTGACGAGCACGCCTTCCGACTCGGCCGTCCCGGTGCTGATCTGCAATTCTCGCGCCCCGTCGCCGACCCCGCTCATCGCCTGCACGGCGTTGACGATCAAGTTGAGCATCACTTGCTGCAGTTGAACCCGATCTCCCTGAACGAGCGGCAGGCCGTCTGCGAGTTGGGTCCGCACCGAAACGCCGTTCTTCTCCGCTTCGCCGCGGGTGAGTTCGATCACCTCGCGGATCGCTCCGTTGATCTCCAACCGGTCCTTCCGCTGCGGGGCTTTCTTGACGAGGGCGCGGATTCGGCCGATGACGTCTCCGGCTCGATTGCTGTTCTCGACGATCCGAGCGAGGATTTGCCCCGCTTCCTCCAGATTCGGCGGCTGGGCGGCGAGCCATAGCGAAGCGGCCTGAGCGTTGATCGCCACCGCGTGGATCGGCTGGCTGACCTCATGAGCGATCGAGGCGGTGAGTTGCCCCATTGTCGCAACGCGATTCGCGTGCGCTAGCGCCGTCTCCACCTCGCGGTATCGGTGCTCGCTCTTTCGCGCTTCGGCTTCCGCCAGTTTGCGCTCGGTCAAATCGACGACAAAAGCGACGCCTTCGTTGCCGCCTTCTTCGAAGACCGCCGCCCCGGTCAGCACAGGTACGCGGCTGCCGTCCTTGCGGAAATATTCCTTCTCGAATGGTTTGTGGGTCCCGGTATACTCAAGTTCAGCCAGGGCTCGTGCGGCGTTGTCGCGTGATTCCGGCGTTGTCAGATCCGTCCACCGCAGGCGACCCGCGGCGAGATCCTCACGATCGTATCCGACGATGCGCAGAAACGCGTCATTGGCTTCGAGAATTGAACCTTCATTGTTGCGGATGGCGATGCCGATGATGTTGGCGTCGACCAATCGCCGGATCTTGGCCTCGCGTCCGGCGAGATCGCGGTACAGACGGGTATTCTCCAGCGAGATCGCCGCCTGTGAGGCAAGGAGCTTCAGCACCGCGATCCGCGAGGGCGCGAAGGCCCGTGGCGTCAAGTTGTTCTCGAGGTACAGCACGCCGATGAGCTTCGCCTGATTGAGTAGCGGGAGGCAGAGAATCGAGTGGGCCTGGCGGTGTCGGACATACGCATCCGCGGCAAACGGGGACTGGGCCACGGCATCGTCGAGAATGACGCTCTCCCGAGTGCGCAGGGCATAGTGAAGGACCGTCTCCGGCAGCGTGGCCGCGGTCACGGGCAGGTCGCGTAGCTGCACGCGCCCCGTGTCGCCCTCGGTCGTGGCTTCCGCTGCGATCCGCGGCTCGGCCCCTTGCGACAGGATC
>DASXYQ010000473.1:0-3170 GCA_036502445.1 Roseiarcus sp.
CTCCCGGATCAGCGCGTCCTCGGGCCGCTCGCCGGGCTCCAGCTTGCCGCCGGGAAACTCCCAGAGGCCCGCGAATTGTTTGCCCTCGGGACGTTGGGCGATCAGCACGCGGTCGTCGGCGTCGACCAGCGCGACGGCGACCACGAGCAGCAGCCTCACGAGCGGTAGTCGCCGTTGATCGCGACGTATTCCTTGGTCAGGTCGCAGGTCCAGACCTTGGCGCGCGCGCTGCCGATTCCGAGCTTCACGCCGATCACGATCTTCGGCCGCTTCATATATGCGGAAGCCTCCGTCTCGTCGTAGGCGGGATCGCGCAGTCCCTGATGGGCGACGCGGATATCGCCGAAATAGATGTCGAGCTTGTCGCGATCGGCCTTTTCCCCGGCCTTGCCGACCGCCATCACGACGCGGCCCCAATTGGCGTCTTCGCCCGCGCAGGCGGTCTTCACCAGAGGGGAATTGGCGATCGACAGGGCGATGCGCTTGGCCGCTTTGCGCGAGGCGGCGCCTTCGACTCTCACCTCGATAAACTTCCGCGCGCCCTCGCCGTCGCGGACGACCTGGTGAGCGAGGTCGAGCAGGAGTTTGTCGAGCGCGCGCCTGAATGCGCCGACCCGCGCGTCGTCGGCGTCGATGATTTCGGGAGCGCCGCGCCGCGCGGAGGTCCCGGTCGCGAATATCAGCAGCGTGTCCGACGTGGAAGTGTCGCTGTCGACCGTGATCGCGTTGAAGGAACGCCGCACGGATTTCGACAACATCGCCTGCAGGGCGGGGGCCGCTATCGCCGCGTCCGTGAACACGAACGACAGCATGGTCGCCATATCGGGCGCGATCATGCCGGCGCCCTTGGCGATGCCGTTGACGACAACCTCGACGCCTCCGACCTGGACACGCGAGGTGGCGATCTTCGGGAACGTATCGGTGGTCATGATCGCGCGCGCCGCGTCCATCAGGCCGTCGGGTTCGGCGGCGGCAACGAGCCCTTCGAGGACGCGCGCGATGCGGCCCGCCTCCAGCGGCTCGCCGATCACGCCGGTGGAGGCCATGAAAACTTCGCCGGGCTCTGCGCCAATCGCCTTCCCGACCGCTTCGCCAACCTCTGCGACCGCGCTCGCGCCTCTGGCGCCGGTAAACGCGTTGGCGTTGCCGGAATTGACGAGCAGCGCCCGCGCCACGCCGCGGGCCAGTTGCGCGCGACACCAATCGACCGGCGCTGAGGGACATCGGGAGCGCGTGAAGACGCCAGCGACCGCCGCGGGCGGATCGAACAGCGCAAGCATCACGTCGGTGCGTCCGGGATAGCGCACGCCAGCCGCGGCGGTGGCAAATCGCACCCCCTCTATCGCGGGCAGCGGAGGATATTTCTTCGGCGCGAGCGGCGAAAGCGGGGCGGGCGCGGCCATGGCGCGGATTCCCTCAACGGACGATGAGGCCGAGGCTATATCGCCTCGGCCGGCATTTCAGAAGGTCGCCCGCGCCGCGATCAAGGGGTCTTCGGTTTGGCAGGGTCGGTCGAAGGCGCGGGATCGGCCGGTTTGGCGGGTTCGGCCGGCTTGGCCTGCTCGTCGAACCGTTCGATCTTCGCCTTCTCGCGCAGCGACGTGATCAGCGCCGTCTGCGCTTTTTGCGCGACAAAGCGCCCGGCCTGGTCCTTCACCTGTTCGAAGGGCGGAAACGTCTTCATCCGCTTGCCCTCGACCTTGATGATGTGCCAGCCGAACTGCGACTTCACGGGATCGGAGACTTGGCCCGGCTCGAGCTTGAACGCTGCTTCGGCGAATTCGGGGACCATGCGGTCCTTGGTGAACCAGCCGAGGTCGCCGCCTTCGCCGCCCGGGTCCTTCGAGAGCTCGGTCGCGACCTTGGCGAAATCCTCCCCGGCCTTGATGCGGGCGAGGGCGGCCTTGGCCTCCTCTTCCGTAGGCACCAGGATGTGCCGGGCGTGGACCTCCGGCTCGGGCGGCTGCGCCTTGGCGGCCTCGTCATACGCCTTGCGCTCGGCCTCCTCCGTCGTGGCGGATCTGGCCACGTTGGTCAGCAGCCCCTCCATCGCCAGCTTATCGTGATAATAGGCCAAACGGCGCGCAAAGTCCGCCGTGCCGTCGAGCTTGTCCGCAAGCGCCTGCTTGGCGACCAGCCTGAGATCAATGAGATAGTCGAGCACGTATTTCTCACGCTCGGGACCCTCGAGCTTCTCGGGAAGGCCGGGGCCGATGTCGGCCAGCGCGTCGTTGTAGTCGTCCTGGGTGATCGCGACGCCGTCGACCTTGGCCAGGATTTTGGGGTCGGCCCGCGAGGTCGCCGCCAGGGCGGCGAGAAGGCCAAGGGCGCCGAGGACCAGAACAAAGGCGGACGCGCGGG
Source organism: Roseiarcus sp. (assembly GCA_036502445.1). Taxonomy (GTDB): domain Bacteria; phylum Pseudomonadota; class Alphaproteobacteria; order Rhizobiales; family Beijerinckiaceae; genus Roseiarcus. The sequence goes on from DASXYQ010000473.1 coordinate 2,362, forward strand.
ATCGCGCTGCCCGGGGTGGGAACATTCTCATGGGGGGCTCCTATTGGGGGGTGCGCTTGCGCGGCCCTGTCGTCGTTCGCAGCGCGTATAATGCCAATTGTTGGAATTTGCGAGCGCGAGCCGCCAAAAAAGCTTCCGCACGGGCGCGCCTCGCCTTTTCTTGATGCCGGTCGACCTTCGCCGCCACCCCGTCGCCAAGTCTTTGCGCGATGCCTCAGCTGCTTTCGCGCGCGGCCCTGACCCGCAGAAACGGCGCCATCCCGCGCCGCGCCAATTCGTCGGCGCGTTCGTTCATCGGATCGCCCGCGTGACCCCTGACCCAGCGCCATTCGATTTCGTGACGTTGGGTCGCTTCGTCGAGACGTCGCCAAAGGTCGTCGTTCTTGACCGGCTTCCTGTCCCGGGTGCGCCAACCGTTGCGTTTCCAATTGCCCATCCAGGCGGTGACGCCCTCGCGCAGATATTGGGAATCGGTGTGCAATTCGACAACGCAAGGATGCTTGAGGGCCTCGAGCGCCGAGATGGCGGCCATCAGCTCCATGCGATTGTTGGTGGTCAGAGCTTCGCCGCCGCAGAGGTCCTTCTCGACTGATCGATAGCGCAGGATCGCGCCCCAGCCTCCGGGGCCGGGGTTGCCGGCGCAGGCTCCGTCGGTCCAGATCTCGACGGCCGTAGTCAATCGCGCCAGCCGTAATCGAGGGCGCTGACCACGCGTCGGTGAAAGCGCAACTTGGCCCGGTACTCCAACGGATCTTTTGGCGCGACCAGCGCGCCTGGGGGCACATTGAGCCAATCGACGAGCCGCGTCA
>DASXYQ010000474.1:0-3698 GCA_036502445.1 Roseiarcus sp.
CCTCGACGACCGTCCCGGTCAGCTGCGGATCGAGCGTCGCCGGCTCGCCCTCGGCGCCGCGACGATAGACCGACTCGGCTCCTGCCGGCGAAGCGCAGACGGCAGCCGCGCAGAGAGAGATCGAAACAGTCAGCGCGGCCCATTTGTGCAGCTTCGGAATGATCGTCGTCTCCAGAACGCGCCTCGGCGCGAAGGCGCGGGCCTGGAATATCGCGCTGCGAAGCCGATCTTGCAATCCGGCGCCCCAGACGATCGACGATGCGGCGCTGAGGGATGGGCCCCCTTCCCACGCTCGCGAGGACGCCCCAAAGTCGCGGCGCCGGGATTGAGAACCGCGGCCGCGATGCCCAAATACGTAGTCGGTGCGGCCGCCGGAGGGGAAGAGGATGAGCGCTTTCGACAAACGCGAAGAAGGCTTCGAACGGCGCCATGCGCTCGACGAAGAGCTGAGGTTCAAGTCGCTCGCGCGGCGCAACAAGCTGCTGGGCCTCTGGGCCGCCGAGAAAATCGGCTTGCAGGGCGACGCGGCGCGGGCCTACGCCGACGCGCTCGTCGCCGATCAGGTCGGGCTAGCCGACGACGCGTCACTGGCCCGTTCGCTCCACGAAGCCTTCGCGAGCGCCAAGCTGGATATTTCCACGCATCGCATCGGCAGAAAAATCGAGGAGACGATGGCGCTCGCGACGCAGGAAATCTCGCAGGGCCGCTGACTGGGACGTCGATTTTTTTGGACAGGCAAAATCAATGCGGTGGCGTCTTTTGAGCTTTTCGGCCTGAGCGCGGCATTTTGAGCACGGGTTGGATCACAAGTGTCAAAAATTGCTTGTTAGACCACCATAACACCTTGATATCATTGGTAGAAACTGCAGTTGTGAGGCTCGTGAAAGGTGAAGATTTGGCGAAGTTGCGTCTCGAGCTCCTCAACAAAATTTCCTTGACAGAGTTGCGTAACCGTTCTATGTTTGTTCGTGTGCCTGGCGGGATCGCCGAGGCGATCGCCGTCTTTTGAACCGAGGCGTTTCGACGGGCGACCGACCGCGCGCGGCTCCGGCTGACGAACCGCAAAAATGGCAAGGTCACAAAAGTCGCCAAGTTGCCAAAAAAAGGCGCCTTACGCTTTGAAATCGCTCGATGCAGAACTGAAATCGGCGCCTGCTGACGTGGCGCCTGCGGTCCTTCTTCGCTACGCTCCTCGCTATGGCGGAGGGGGGCGAGCCGTGCGCGCGATCGGCGCGAACAGGGCGACGACCTTTTCGTAGACTCCGCGTTTGAACGGGACGATCAGCGCGGGCAGCGCCTCCCAGCGCTCCCAGCGCCAGTCCCGGAATTCGGCGTCGTGATCGCCGCCCGCGGGCCGGTGGATATCGATTTCCCACTCGTCGCCGTCGAAGCCGAAGAGGAACCATTTCTGCGTCTGGCCGCGATAGCGCCCTTGCCAGCGTCCGCGCAAGCCCGTCGGCAGGTCATAGCTGAACCACTCGGGCGCCTCCGCGATCAGCGACGCGGAGGAGACGTTGGTCTCCTCGTGGAGCTCTCGCCGCGCGGCCTGCAACGGAGTTTCGCCTTCGTCGATGCCTCCCTGCGGCATCTGCCAGTCGAAACCGCCGAGTTCCGGGTCCTCCCGGCTCTTCTTGCGTCGGCCGATGAAGACGTCGCCGTCGCGGTTGATCAGAGCGACGCCGGCGGAGCGGCGATAGGGCAATTTCGTCATGGGGCGGTCATCGCAGCGAACTCTATGGATTGCCACGCGCGGAGGGCGGGGGCGCGCGCGCTATGGCCGCGGATATCGGCACCAGCGAGATTCCGCGGGATTCCAACGTCGCCGCCCAGCGCGCGATATGCTCGACGGTGATCGGCAATGCGGTGGCGACGCCGACGGCGCTGCCCTGGCGTCGCGCCTGGGCCTCCAGTCGGGCGAGCGCGCCTTCGATCGCTTCGGCGGTCGGCGCCGCGTCGACCACAACGTCGGCGGCAGCCGCCGGCAGGCTCAACTTCGCGGCGATTTCGCGGGCGAGACTACGCGGCGAGGAGCCGTCGTCGAGATAATCGAGCCCTCGCGCCGCCATCTCGGCCAGAACGGGAGAAAAGGCGTGGGCATCGGCGGAAAGCTTGCCGCCGAGATAGTTCGTGATACCGATATAGCCGGTAAATCGCGACATCAGCCAATGCAGCGATTCCAGGTTCTCGGCTTCGGAGGCCGCGGTCGTCAGCGTATGCGGGCCGGGACCGGCCGCCGCAGACCCGAACGGCTCCATCGGCGCCTGCAACAGAATTTCGTGCCCCGCCTCGCGCGCCCTTGCCGGGTCGCGATCGAGGCGGGCGCCGTAAGGGGCGAAGGCGAGCGAAACGGCGGGGGGAAGCTTGTCGATGGCGGCGATCGTGCCTGCCTCGTCGATGCCCAGTCCCCCGACCATGACGGCGACGCGTGGCGCCCCTTTGAGTTCCGCGCGTTCTACGACAGGTCGCGCGTAGACGTCGGCCGGCCTCGCCCCGTCCGCGCCCACCCGCGGCAGGAGGCCGAAATTCGACCGCTCGACGAGCCGCTTGTCCGGCGCCGACGTCTGACGAACGCCGTGCGCCTGCGGAACCTCGATGATGAGGGCGTTGGTGGCGCTGCCCCCGCCGCCGCGAATTACCTTGACCCCGCTCGACGCTTCGAGTTGGGCGCCGCTCGAGACGCTTGCGACGGCGCTGACTTGCGTCGCAGCGGGCGAAGCGACGGCCGGCGGCGGCCGGGGCGGGGACGGCGCGGACGGCGGCGGCTGGGGCGGGGACAGCGGGGGCGCAGGGGCCGGCTCGATGCGGGCGACCGCGAACGGCTCGCCGTCGTTCGTCTGCGCGCGATGCCAGAGCGCGTAGGCGCCCATACACAAGGCGACGGCGCCGATCCCGATGCCGCCGCGGGACAGCGCCGGGCCAATTTTCGCCCACGGCGACGGCCGCGCCGGAATTATCCCCAGGGGTTCGTTCACCTCGTCGCGCAAGCTCAGCTCGGTCTTACCTGTTGGTGGGCCGCGGTGTTCCGCGGCCGCGAATCATCCCGGTCGGGCCGCCGCCATTGTCCGCGAGCCGAGGTCGCCGGTCGAGCGGTATTTTTATCGCTCGTCGGTTGTGCATCGATGCTTTTCCGCCGCCGAGAAAACGTGCATTTGGAAGGGTTTCCGCGCTATAATGAGAAATCACGAGTCGCCGCGTTCGGGAGCGCGGCCGTGGAACTGCTCGCGCTCCGTAAGTCGCTGCTTTGCAAGGAAGTCTGTGCTTTGATGGACGAACCCAAATCGCTGCCCGAGCTCGATCCCTCGATCGAGCAACAGGCGATCAGCGACGCCTATGGCGCGGACGCCATCAAGGTCCTGCGCGGCCTCGACGCCGTGCGCAAACGGCCGGGCATGTATATCGGCGACACCGACGACGGATCGGGCCTTCATCACATGGTCTACGAGGTCGTCGACAATGCGATCGACGAGGCGCTCGCCGGCCACGCCAAGTTCGTGACCGTAACGTTGAACGCCGACGGCTCCTGCACAGTCAGTGACGACGGCCGCGGCATTCCGACAGGCATCCACGACGAAGAGGGCGTCTCAGCGGCCGAGGTCATCATGACCCAGCTGCACGCGGGCGGAAAGTTCGATCAGAATTCCTACAAGGTTTCCGGCGGCCTGCACGGGGTCGGGGTCTCCGTCGTCAATGCGCTCTCG
>DASXYQ010000475.1:0-3072 GCA_036502445.1 Roseiarcus sp.
TGACCGTGCGCCTGCCGTTATGGCCGTCCTCACTTCTTGGTCGGCCAACGGCGATACGCCTGAGCTAGCCAGCTAGTCTAGAAGCCCAGTCGCTTGAAGTATTCGCCCGCGTCCATGCTGGCCAATCAGAGCCATCTCGCTCCGCTCGATCCCCATCATCCGTCATTGATTCGCAATGACACCTTCCCCCGCAAAGGGGGGGCGGAAGGGACCGCGCCCAACTCACTTATCGCCGGAGGATTCTATTTACGCCTTCGAGCCCTCGGGCAACACGCGCGTGATGTGCCCCATCTTCCGCCCGGGCCGGGTCTCCAGCTTGCCGTAGAGATGCAGGCTGAGATCGGGCTGGGCGAGGATGTCGCGCCAATCGTCGACTTCCTCGCCGATCAGATTATGCATTTCGATCCCGCCGCGCCGCATCGGCGAGCCGAGCGGCCAGCCGGCGATGGCGCGGATATGCTGTTCGAATTGCGAGGTCTGCGCGCCGTCGACCGTCCAGTGCCCGGAATTGTGCACGCGCGGCGCGATCTCGTTGACGATCAGCCGCTCGGCGCCGTCAGCGCCGCGCGCCACGAACAGCTCGACGCCGACGACGCCGACATAGTCCAATGCTTCGAGGATGCGCGCGGCGATCGCCTTGGCCGCCGCCTCGATACCCGGCGCCACTCGCGCCGGCAGACGCGTTCGCGCCAGGATATGGCGCTCGTGCTCGTTCTCGCAGAGATCATAGGCGGATACCGCCCCCTCGAGGCTGCGAGCCGCGATGACCGAGACTTCCCGCTCGAAAGCGACGAAGCCTTCGAGGATCATCGGGGCGCCGCCCAGCGTTCGATGCACCGCCGGCACGTTCGAGCCCTCGCGGATCATCGCCTGGCCTTTGCCGTCATAGCCGAAGCGGCGCGTCTTCAGGATCGAGGGGCGGCCGAGTTCCCCGACCGCGCGCATCAGCGCGCCGGTATCCTCGACCCCGATGAAGGGCGCCGTCTCCAAGCCGAGATCCCGCAGGAAGTTCTTCTCGACCAGCCGGTCCTGCGTCGAGGCGAGCGCGAGCAGGCCGGGCCGCACCGGCTTGCGCGCGCTCAAGAATTCGACGCAGGCGGTCGGCACGTTCTCGAATTCGAACGTGATGACGTCGACCGCCTCGGCGAAGCGGGCGAGCGCCGCTTCGTCGTCGTAGGCAGCGACCGTCGTGGCGCTCGCCGCGTCGTGCGCCGGCGCCTCGGCCTCGGGCGCGTAAATGTGGCAGCGCAGGCCAACCTTCAGCGCCGCGATCGCGAGCATCCGCCCGAGCTGACCGGCGCCGAGAATGCCGATCGTAGCGCCGGGCGAGAGGATCACGTTGGCCCGTCCGTGGGAAATTCGGGAACGGCGTCGCGTCGCGCCTCGCGCCAGGCCGTCAGCCGCGCGTCGAGTTCGGGGTCGGAAAGCGCGAGCACGGCGGCCGCCAGCAGCGCCGCGTTGACCGCGCCGGCCGGCCCGATCGCCAAGGTCCCGACCGGCACGCCCGCCGGCATCTGCACGATCGACAAGAGGCTGTCCTGCCCGGACAGCGCCTGGGATTCGATCGGCACGCCGAACACCGGCAGCGTCGTGAACGCCGCCGTCATGCCGGGCAAGTGCGCCGCCCCGCCCGCTCCCGCGATGATCACTTTGAGCCCAGCCGCTTTCGCTCCTTTGGCGAACGCGACCAGCCGGTCCGGGGTTCGATGCGCGGAGACGATGCGCGCCTCATGGCCGACGCCGAGTTCCTCGAGCGTCTCCGCGGCGAGGCGCATCGTCGGCCAGTCGGATCGGCTGCCCATGATGATGGCGACGGGTTTGGACGCCGCGCTCAAAGGCGCTCTAGGGGACGAGTGAGGTCGGAAACCATGATCTGCGATTAACGGAAGGGGTTAGGGCGCGCAAGGCGCGAGCGCGAAGCCAGAGGCCTTTGGTACCAACAAAATCAAGGGAAGGCGCCGCCGCTGGACGGGGCGATGGCTATGCGTCCCGAGCCGATGGAGCGAGCTCGCTCAAAATCGAGGATCTTTCGCCGTTTTGCGTGTTTTCAAGGCTTTGCACGACAGAAAATTTCCTCATTGGTCGTCCGGCGGCCTCCCGTCGGCGTCAATCCGTAACGGGGATTGCGGGCGCCATTCCCGCTCGCCGATCTCCCGTTCGAGACCGGCGCGGCGGGCGGGAGCAAAGGCGGCGGAACAAAGGCGACCTCCCAAGCTTTTCTGCAAGCTTTTCCAAATCTAGGCTGTTTTCGTCCAAGCCTTTCCAAACAAATCTTTGGCCGTTTTGTGGGATTTCAAGGGGTTGCAAGCCTCAAAAACGAAAATGATGTTTCTCCAAATTTCTTTCGGCTTCCGCCTTCCTTCAGCCGTATCCAGCCGCCGCTACGCCGCATTCCCCCGCCCCGGGCCACTTGCGTTCGGGCGCGCTCAGCGCTTCGCGTAGGTTTACGTTGCAGCTTGGTAGAAGGCGCATTCATGGCGGAGCAGCAGTCCGGATCGAGAGAATTTTAAACTTAGCAGCTATTCCGGTTTTTGGAAAGAAATATCCGTCATTCTCGTCCTGGGGCCTGTCGGGGAAACAAGCGCCCTATCCGTCATTGCGAGCAAAGCGAAGCAACCCAGGACTTGGGCCGCGCGCCTGCGGCTTAGTACGGGTTGCTTCGCTGTCGCTCGCAATGACAGGCCGCTCGATTCCCTTATTTGCTGATCGAAGGACGGGCGTTCTTCCGAATGCCCTACGTCCCGGCCATCCACGTCGTTCACTAGCGCCGCAGTCGTCTATCCTGGCGGCGCCCTGTCGGCTAAGCATTTGGGCCGCGTGCAAGCCGAACCACGTGGATGGCCGGGATAGGCTCGGCCATGACGGAAAATTGCGTGTAAATCAGCGACTAAGCTGTTTGTTTCTTTTGGTTCGACGATTATAACCTTGACAAAGCCATTTCAGGTGCGTGTGACTTTCCGCATGGGAGCCAACCATGCCCGCCATCCTGCAAAAGCCCATCTTTACCGACGAAGCCAAGGCCCGCGAATGGCTCGAAGCTCGGGTTTGGGCCAAGGGTATCGTCTGCCCGCA
>DASXYQ010000476.1:0-3645 GCA_036502445.1 Roseiarcus sp.
ATGGCGCCGGGAGGGGAGACGGATGGCGCCGTGACCTCCCCTCCCCGTTCTCACGGGGAGGGGTTAGGGGTGGGGTCTTCGGGACTAGCCGCATGACCGCCGCCGCTCTCGAAACCGAGGCCACCCCCGCCGCGCCGCTCGCGACCCGCCCGTTCTCCGCGTTCGAATGGATGATCGCCCTGCGCTACTTGCGGGCTCGCCGCGCGCAAGGCTCGATCTCTGTGATCGCCGGCTTTTCGTTCCTTGGCATCGTGCTGGGCGTCGCCGCGCTGATCGTAGTGATGGCGGTGATGAACGGCTTTCGCCACGATCTGCTCGACAAGCTGATCGGCCTCAACGGCCATATGTTCCTCGAGGCCGTCGAGACGCCGCTGACCGACTACGACGCCGTCACCGATCGCGTTTCGAAGGTCCCCGGCGTCGCGCTCGCCATGCCGCTGATCGAGGGCCAGGCTTTCGCCTCCTCGCCGTTCGGATCGTCCGGCGCGCTGGTGCGCGGGTTGCGCGAGGCGGATCTGAAGCGGCTGCCCGGCGTCGGCGCGCATATCACGCAAGGCACGCTCGATGGGTTCGACGCCGGTCAGGGGGTCGCGATCGGCGCCAAGCTCGCCGAGCACCTGAGCCTGCGCGTCGGCGACAAGATCAACCTCCTCGCCCCGCATGGCTCGCAGACGCCGTTCGGCATCACCCCGCGCATGAAAGCCTATCCGGTCGCCGCGGTGTTCCAGATCGGCATGTCGAACTTCGACGGCTCCTTCGTCTTCATGCCTTTGAGCGAAGCGCAGGCCTATTTCAACCTCGACGGCGTGGTCAACCTGATCGAGGTCTATCTCGACGATCCCGACGCAGTCGACGTCATGCGCCCGCGCATCACGGCCGCCGAGCAGCGTCCGATGATCGACACCGACTGGCGGCAGAACGACAGGAGCCTGATCGACGTGCTCGCGGTCGAGGCGAACGTCATGTTCGCGATCCTGTCCCTCATCGTGCTGGTCGCCGCGCTCAACATCATCTCCGGCATGATCATGCTGGTGCAGGACAAGGCGCGCGCGATCGCCGTGCTGCGCACGATGGGTGCGACGCGCGGCGCGATCCTTCGGATTTTCCTGATCACCGGCGCGACGATCGGCATCGTCGGCACGTCCTGCGGCCTGGCGCTCGGCCTGCTCGTCGCCCATAACGTCGAGCCGATCCGCAAGGCGCTCAGCTATGTCCTCGGCGTCAATCTGTTCCCGTCCGAGTTCTATTTTCTCTCGCAACTGCCCTCGCGCGTCGAGACGCACGACGTCGTGGCGGTCGCGGTGATGGCGCTGTTCCTTTCACTCGGCGCGACGATCTATCCCTCCTGGCGCGCGGCGCGGCTCGATCCGGTCGAGGCGCTGCGCTATGAATGAGGCTGCCAGCCCCGCCCTACGGCTCGAGAACATCGCGCGCCGCTACGGCGAGGGCGAAACGGTCGTCGAGGTGCTGAACGGCGCCGAACTCACGCTCTGGCCCGGCCAATCGGTTGCGCTGATCGCGCCGTCGGGCGCCGGCAAGTCGACGCTGCTGCATATCGCCGGCCTCCTGGAGAAGCCGAGCGAAGGCGAGGTGCACGTCGGCGGCGCGCCGACAGCCGCGATGTCCGACGACCGTCGGACGGCGCTACGCCGCGGCGAGATCGGCTTCGTCTACCAGTTCCACCATCTGTTGCCCGAATTCTCGGCGTTGGAAAACATCATGCTGCCGCAGATGATCCGGGGACTCTCGCGCGCCGAGGCGGCGACGCGGGCTAGCGAGCTACTCGCCTACCTCGGTTTGGGCCTGAGGCAAAACCACCGCCCCGCCGAACTCTCCGGCGGCGAACAACAGCGCGTCGCGATTGCGAGAGCCGTCGCCAACGCCCCGCGCCTGCTGCTCGCCGACGAGCCCACCGGCAACCTCGACCCGAAAACCGCCGACCACGTCTTCGGCACCCTGACGGCGCTGGTGCAGGCCAGCCGCGTCGCGGCGCTGGTCGCGACGCACAACCTCGAGCTGGCCGGGAGGATGGATCGGCGGGTCACACTGCGGGAGGGCAGAGTGGTGGAGATGGAGTGAGGGGAGCGCGGGCTTCCTTCAATAGGTTTCGACGTCGATCGGCTTTGGTTTCTTCGTATCGCAGTCGTTCGTGAGCAACGCCCACCGTGTGCCGGCTTGTCAATTTCGGAACCAACCTCAGCATGGCGTTTGGATACTAGCCATTCTTTCCTCTACTCCAGTTACTGAACGATCTAGGACGGAAGACTCATAGAGAATTTCCCAAGTTCTCCTTGAGACGCGGTACGGCTTGCAAAGACATGACCACCGCCAGAACAAAACCACAGCCGCTCCACATATCCGTAACTGTTGTCGCCGGCGCTCGGGGGCCTGCCGGCCCCAAGTCGAATGGACTCCCATTGCCGGGAAGCCTACGCGCGCAAGAGATATCTTTGGGCGTCTGAAGCTGAGTTTGGTCATGCCGCACGGCGGCATTCCCGAACGGACCCAAACGCGCCGGGCGCAAATTCTCGAGCGACAGTCGACCCCGAGGCTGACCGCTGCGACTGCGCCCGGTCGGAGCAGAAAATCGAGGGAATGGCGCAGCCGGAAGCGACAACCCCGAATTTATTAAATTTTGTTTTCGGAAAAACAAAACGATGCTACCGTCTTTCGATGTCGGCTGAACGATCCCCGTTCACCGGGCCCGCCTGCGGCGGACTCCTCGGGCTTTCCGAGGAGCCAAAACCTAGCCGACCGGGGATTCTGCTTCGGTCTAACTATTTGATGCGGCGAGTAACTCGCACTGCATGTGAAAAGGAATAACGCTATGAGTCTCAAATCGATCGAGGCGTCCGTGACGGGAACGATTGGAGCCGTCGTGGGGGCTGTAGAGAGCGCGCTGGCGCCGGCAAGTCCTCCGGCCCATGTCGTGGCCGCGGCGCCGGTCCCCGGCGCATCCGCTGGTCTCACAGGCGACCAGGTCGCCAAGGCATTGCCCGGCCTGGCGGCGATCTTCGCATGGCTGGCCGAGCAGGGTCCCGCGATTCAGGCCGGGGCCAAGATCGCCGAGAGGGTCGCGAGTTTGGCTGCGTTGTTCGGCGTTCCCGGCGCCGCGGCGGCTGAACTCGGGATCGAGCTCGCGGCGGAGGACCTTCCGATCGTAGTCGCGGTGGGGCAGCACGTGTTGCCACTGTTGCCGACGCTGGTCTCTCTCGCCGGCTCGACCAATCCAAACGTATGGAGCGGCGCGGGGAGCCCGAGCCCCTTTCGCGGGCGGTAGTCGCGGAGCCGGTGCATGAAAAGCGACGCCGGCATTCAGATAGCGACGATGAGCCCACTTGCCAGCATTCGAGGGAAAACGAACGTCGGTCGCGCGGAACCCGGCAGTGGCATCGCGAAGGAAAGGGAAATTTTCCACCTTGCAAAGCCTTGAAAACTCACAAAACGAGAAAAGAATCTCGTTTTCGCGCGAGCCGCTGGCGCCAGCCACCGGATGGCCGCCGCCCCTGCGGAACCGGCGGCGCCCAATCGAACGAGGCGCCGCGCCCTGCACGACGGCTGGATTGCGTCGCTGCGCTCGCAATGACGGATGGGCGCTTGTTCCCTGACCGGCTTTAGAGGGACTCTCGGACTTCTCCGGCGGGA
>DASXYQ010000477.1:0-21512 GCA_036502445.1 Roseiarcus sp.
TGTGAACGTAGCCACGACGATATAGTTCCGGCCGGACCGTCGTCGGGAGTCCGGGACGCCGGTTTGAAATGCTCGTCTTCGCGGAGAACGGGGCGCCTCTCCCCGTCAGTCTTCGTCGTCTGCGAAGAGCTCTTCTTCCAGGTGCTTCATTGCTTCCGCCCAAGTCTCGAAAGGTCCTACCTTTTCGCTGAGTCCGCCCTCGTCGTCGGCCCGCCCGTAGTACCAACCGGGTTCCTCGCCGCCCTCGGTTTTGTCGCGGCTCTCTTTGATTAGATAGCCACGCTCGAAGATTTTTTCGCTGGTCATCACGCCCTCGAGGCCGCGAGAATGTCGCGCACTATCCTTCAATAGTGAGACGCGCGAATGAAAGAAAGCGCCGCGACCCTCGCCCGGGGCCAGCGCGGGCAGGGCCATGTCACGCCCCCGGTACAGCACCATGGCAGCCGCGTCAAAAAGTCGGCGATGATCGGAGCGATGAATGCCGATCGGGCGGAACTCAGCCGTCAGGCGAGCTTGGGCGCCTTGAAGGACGGCTGGATTGCTGCGCTACGCTCTCAATGACGTTACTCTTAAAAGTCCTTCCAATCTTTGACAAGTTCACATGAACCATGAATAGAAGATGTATCGCTGAGCACGTTGGCCTTGAGTTGCCGAATCGAGCCGGACTGCCGAACCATGATATCGACTTGCATAGAATTCTTGTTGATCAGACCCTGGTAGAACGCCTGGACGCGGGCGGTGGTGATATCCCCAGCAGTGGCCGCTTCCTTGGCGAGCTCAACTTTGACCGTGTCAGTCTTTACTGTCGGGTGAATGCACGGGAAGACCTTAGTCTTGAATATCTCCACGTAATCAAGCGAGGCGGGATTGGTCGTTTCAGCCACCGCGCCCTGCATATGCAGAAGGCCCAATGCGGCTCCAACTCCAAACAGTCCAAATTTAATTTGTCGGGTCATGGCGTTATTGGTTTTCAACGGACTGCTCCCTCGCGCTTCGCTATATTTCGTGATGTCGGTTCCCGAAATGGCGTTACCGCACCCAGCGCCGAACCGGATACCAAATGAATTCGTTCTCCACAATGCCGTTATCCTATTAACAAGTATTGTACGTTAATTTTCGCTGAACCAAGTTCGATGCGGACATCGCGCCCGCAACCTGGGAGCCATCGCGTCATGACAGGCCGGTGCTCGATCCGGCCGGTCGCTCGCGACCAGGGGAAATTTTCCGCCCTGCAAAGCCTTGAAATTCCACGATACGCGAAAGAATCTCGATTTTGCGTGACGCCCCTGCGCCGCTGGGCCAACAGCAGCGCGGCTACGACGCCGCCTTCCGCCGCGAGGCGAGCATCGAGAGCCGGCGAGCGTGGGCGGCGGCGCTGGTCTTGGGGAGCTTCTCGGCGATGCCGTAGATACGCTCGCGCCGGTCGATCTCGTTGAAGACGTCCTGCGGGGCGACGCCGCACTCGGCCCACACCACGGTCAGATGATAGAGCATGTCGGCGCTCTCCAGGATGACCGCCTCGCGATTCATCTGGACGGCGTCGAGGCCGACCTCCATCGATTCCTCGACGAGCTTCTTCGCCATCTTCTGTACGCCGTCGCGGAACAGCTTGGACGTGCGCGAGAGCGCGGGGTTGCGGTCCCGCGCAGCCAGCACCGAGGCGTGCAGACGCTCCAGCGAATCATTCATGAACGAACGATACTCCATGTCGCGCGAGCCGCGCGTCCAAAATCGGGAGCGTCGCCTATACGCCGAGTCGAGCGTGACGAAAAGTTCTTAAGTTTGTCATATATATATGCCGTAGAACTCAACCGCGGGAGATCGCCGAAAACAGCGCCCGGCCGTCGACGCCGCCGACCACCGGATCGACGAGGTTCTCGGGATGGGGCATCAGGCCGAGCACGTTGAAGCGCTCGTTGTAGACGCCTGCGATGTCGTTCATGGAGCCGTTCGGATTGGCGTCGCCGCCGACGCGGCCCGCGGCGTCGCAATAACGGAACGCGACCCGACCCGAGCGTTCGAGTTCGGCGAGTCCTGCGGGGTCGATGATGTAATTACCCTCGCCGTGGGCGATGGCGAATTTGACGATCTGGCCGCGCGCGTATCCCCTGGCGAAGGGAGTGGCGTTCGTCTCCACGGTGAGGTGCTGCATCTTGCAGACGAAGCGCCGCCGCGAGTTGCGCATCAGCACCCCCGGCAGCAAGCCGGCCTCGCAGAGAATCTGGAAGCCGTTGCAGATCCCGAGCACCAGCCCGCCCCGCGCGGCATGGGAGCGGACCGCCGCCATTGCGTGGGTCCGCGCGGCGATCGCCCCGCAGCGGAGGTAGTCGCCGTAGGAGAAGCCTCCCGGCAGTACGACGAGGTCGGTGTTCCCGGGCAGGGCGCTCTCATCGTGCCAGACGATCGCGGGGGCTTCGCCGTGGGTGAGACGCCAGGCGCGGACGAAATCGCCTTCGCGGTTGGAGCCCGGAAACAGAATCACCGCGGCGCGCGGCCTAGTCATGAGAAATCGCGTAGTTCTCGACGATGGTGTTGGCGAGCAGCTTCTCGCAGGCTTGCGTAAGAGCGGCTCGCGCGCCCGCGTCGTCGACCGCGTCGATCTCGATATCGAACACCTTGCCCTGGCGCACGCTGGAAACGCCGTCGATGCCGAGCGACTTCAGGGCGCCCTCGATCGCCTTGCCCTGGGGATCGAGAACCCCCGGCTTCAGGGTGACCGTCACGCGCGTTTTCATCGAGGGCCTCGTTGACGCCGCGCTCAGGCCGCGTGCGAAGTCTGCGTCTGCGTCATCATCGAATAGATTGCCGAAGCGTCACGCGTGGCGCGAAGTTGGGCGGCGAGGTTGGGATTGCGCAGTTTGCGAGCGATCGTCGCAAGCGCCTTCAAATGGTCGGCGCCCGCGGATTCCGGCGCGATCAGCAAGAAGATCAGATCGACCGGCAACCCGTCCAGCGCCTCGAAGTCGATCGGCCGCTCGAGCCGCGCGAACACGCCGAAAATGCGCCGGCATTTAGCAAGTTTGCCGTGCGGGATCGCGATGCCGTCGCCGACGCCCGTCGGTCCGAGGCGCTCGCGCTGCAAAATCGAATCAAAGATTTCGCGCGCAGGCAACCCGGAAACCTCCGCGGCGCGATCGCTCAGTTCTTGCAGCGCTTGCTTCTTGCCATTGACGCGAAGCGACGCGATAACGGCATCAGGGGTCAGTAGATCGTTCAGGGACATTGCAAACCCGATGAGTAGCCGGGCACGACGTTACGTGACCCAGCCAAATTCCGTAGGCTCAAGCGAAATTCATGCCGCGCCGTCCTAGTGCGGATCCAGCCATCCGATGGCGCCGTCTCGCCGGCGGTAGACGATGTTCACGCGCTCGCTGCCCGCATGCTGAAATACGACGAGGGGCGCGCCCGTCAAGTCGAGTTCGGCCACTGCGGAGGCGACGGACAGGTTTTTGAGCGGCTGCGAGCCCTCCGCGACGACGACCGGACTGAAGTCGGCCGGCGCCTCTTCGTGCTCGTTCGGCGGCTCGATCACGAATTTGGCGACCTTCCGCCCGCGAGCGTCCGCCGCCCCAGCCGACTCGCTGTGTTCCTTCAGCCGCTTGTTGTAGCGGCGCAACCGGCGCTCGATCTTGTCGGCCGCCTGCTCGAAACTCGCGTAAGGTTCGTGCGCGCGGCCTTCGGCCTGGAGATTCATGCCCGAACTCAGGTGAAACGAACAGTCCGTCCGATAGGCCGAGCCCTCCGGGGAAATCACGACATGACCGCTGGTCTTACCATCGAAATAGCGCGCCACCACAGCCTCGACCTTCTCCACAACATGCCGCCGAAGCGACTCGCCAATGTCGAGGTTCTTGCCCGATACTCTCAATGGCATGGATCGCCAAGCCTCTCAGATCAGCTTCACACTCCACAAATCGATGGCGGTCCCGCGCAGGGATCCCGTACGAAGCCGCCGTCCGCCTAAATCCTCCGGGCGCGACGACGTTCCGAATCCTACGTCGGCTCGATTTCCGGGGTACGGTTAAGAGCCTGTCGCCGTGATGTCAATCGTCGGTGATCGCTGGCTGCGTTCAGGCGTGCATAAAGACATCTTTATCAAACGTTTACCCGGCCGGTGGGGTCCATGTGGCCGCGCAGCGGCGTCATTTTCAGGCGCCGTCGGTCGACCGATGAGGGAATCCGCAGGTTGTCGCGATACTTGGCCACCGTCCGACGCGCGACGACGATGTCGGCCTGACGCAAGCGGGCGACGATGACATCGTCGGAGAGCACGTCGCGGGGGTCCTCGGCGTCGATCATCTGTTTTATCTTGTAGCGTACGGATTCTGCCGAATGGGCTTCGCCGGCGCCGTTGGACGCAATCGAGGTCGTAAAGAAATACTTCATATCGAACAGGCCGCGCGGGGTTTGCATGAACTTGTTGGACGTGGCGCGCGAGACCGTGGATTCGTGGACGCCGATCGCGTCGGCGACCGCCTTGAGATTGAGCGGCCGCAACCCCGTCACGCCGTCAACGAGGAAGCCGTCCTGGCGACGCACGATCTCCGAGGCGACGTTGAGTATGGTGCGAGCGCGCTGCTCCAGGCTCTTGGTCAGCCAATTTGCGCTCTGCAGATGAGTGGAAATATATTGTCGATCCGGCTCCCGCGCTCGGCCGCGGTTGATGAGGGCGGCGTAGGTTTCGTTGACCAGCACGCGGGGAAGCGCGTCGCTATTGAGTTCGACTCGCCATGCGCTGTCGGGCGCGGCGGTGACGTAGACGTCTGGAATCGCGGTAGGCTCGGGGGCGGAGCCGAATCCTCGCCCGGGCTTGGGATCGAGCCGCTTGATCTCGGCGATCATGTCGCCGAGATCCTCGTCGTCGACGCCGCAGACCTTGCGCAGCAGCGCCATGTCCCGTTTGGCCAGGGCGGGCAAATTGTCGATCAGGGCGCGCATCGCCGGGTCGTACCGGTTGCGTTCGATCAATTGCAGCGCGAGGCACTCCGCGAGGTTTCGCGCAAACACGCCTGTTGGTTCCAGCGTCTGCAACTGCGCGAGCACGCCTTCGGTACGAGCGAGGGGAGCGCCCAGCCGGACTGCGGTTTCCTCGAGCGCGCCTGAGAAATAGCCCGCCTCGTCGACCTCGTCGATGAGGGATCGCGCGATCAGCCGATCGACCGGATCGGCTAAAACGATCATGGCCTGCCGGGTGAGGTGCGCGCTCAAGGTTTCCGTCTCGGCCAGGTAGGCCTCGATGTCGGGAGCGGAATCGCTCGGGCCGCGCCCACTCAACCCCGTCCAGGAGGTCGCCGAAAGGCTCTGTCCTTCATCCGTAGGCGCGCGTTCCGCGGGAGTCACCGCGCGGTCCGGGCCGAATGCGTTTTCGATTTCGGTACCCAGATTCTGCGCCAGGGCGGCGGAATCGGACTCCAGATTCTCGGACGCCCAATCGCCGGCCGTGACGTCCACATCCGGGGTCGGCGGCTCGACATCCGCGGCCGCAGCTTCCGGAGTGGGTCGATCGTCGGCCCGGTCGAGCAGTGGATTGCGCTCGAGCTCGTTTTCGATGAAAGCGGCGAGCTCGGAGTTCGGCATCTGCAACAATTTGATCGCTTGCAGCAATTGCGGCGTCAGCACCATCGCCTGGCCTTGCCGCATCGCCAGTCTTGCCGAAAGCGCCATCGCGACTCACTGAACCCTGAAAAGCTACACTTCGCCGCGGAAGAACGCGGCGCGATTCTTGCTAGTGGTTAGCGCATCCTGAAGCGGATGAAAAGCGACGCCTCGGGGTCGAGCTCCGAGATGCTTGGCCTAGCGTTAATGCCGACCCGCAAAGAGGGGACAGCCATATAAAGATTTGCTTATATGTTTATTGCGCCATGTCAGTGGATTTGCTAGACGGGCGGCTCCCAACGCCGAGGCCTGTCGCATGACCGTCAAAACCCAAGATTACGCCGTATCCGATCTCGGCCTCGCCGACTATGGGCGCAAGGAGATATCGATCGCCGAGACCGAAATGCCCGGTCTCATGGCGACGCGCGCCGAATTTGCCGCGACCCAACCTTTGAAGGGCGCTCGCATCGCCGGTTCGCTTCACATGACGATCCAGACGGCGGTGCTGATCGAAACGCTGCAATCGCTCGGCGCCCAAGTCCGCTGGGCTTCGTGCAACATCTATTCGACGCAGGATCACGCCGCCGCGGCGATCGCAGCGGCCGGCACGCCGGTCTTCGCCATCAAGGGCGAGAGCCTGAAAGACTATTGGGATTACACGCATCGCATTTTCGAATGGAGCGACGGCGGGTGTCCGAACATGATCCTCGACGACGGCGGCGACGCGACTGCGCTCATTCACCTGGGTTTTCGCGCCGAGCAGGGCGATGCCAGTTTCCTCGAGTCGCCCGCAAACGAGGAAGAGGAAGTCCTCTATGCCGCGATCAAGAGCCGTTTGCGTAGCCAGCCCGGCTGGTATGGCCGCAACGCCGCCGCGATCCGTGGCGTCACCGAGGAAACCACGACCGGCGTGCATCGGCTCTATGTCATGGCCAAGGAAGGCAAGCTGCTGTGGCCTGCGATCAACGTCAACGACAGCGTCACCAAGTCGAAGTTCGACAATCTTTATGGCTGCCGCGAATCCCTGGTGGACGGCATCCGTCGCGGCACCGACGTGATGATGGCGGGCAAGGTCGCCATGGTCGCCGGCTTCGGCGACGTCGGCAAGGGTTCCGCGGCGTCTCTCCGCAACGCCGGTTGTCGGGTCATGGTTTCAGAGGTCGATCCGATCTGCGCGTTGCAGGCGGCGATGGAGGGTTATGAAGTCACGACTATGGACGACGCGGCCTCGCGCGCGGATATTTTCGTGACCGCGACCGGCAACGTCGACGTGATAACCCTCGACCACATGCGAAAAATGCGCGATCGGGCGATCGTCTGCAACATCGGCCATTTCGACTCCGAGATCCAGGTGGCGAGCTTGCGCAACATGAAATGGAACAACGTCAAGCCCCAGGTCGACGAAATCGAATTTCCCGATGGAAAGCGCATCCTGCTGCTGTCGGAGGGGCGGCTCGTCAATCTTGGCAACGCGACAGGGCATCCCTCGTTTGTGATGTCCGCATCGTTCACGAACCAGACGCTCGCGCAGATCGAACTGTGGACCAAGCCCGGCCAATACGGAAAAAAGGTCTACACGCTTCCTAAGCAGCTCGACGAGAAGGTAGCTTCGCTGCATCTCGACAAGATCGGCGTCAAGCTCACTAAGCTGACTTCGCAGCAATCCGCCTATCTCGGCGTCCCCGAGCGCGGGCCCTTCAAGCCTGAACATTATCGCTACTGAATGAGCCTTCCCGCGCTTGGGGGAGAAGGTGGCGCTCACCCCACACCCTCTCCCGCGAGGGCGGGAGAGGGGGGCCAACGGCGCGCTACAAACCTTCGAACAGCGCCGTCGAGAGATAACGTTCGGCGAAGTCAGGAATGATGATCACGATGTTCTTGCCCGCATTCTCCGGACGACGGCCGATGTCGATCGCCGCCGCGACCGCGGCCCCAGACGAAATGCCGACCGGAATGCCCTCCAGCCGCGCAACCAGCCGCGCGGTGTCGAACGCGGTCTGATTGCCGACGGCGACGATCTCGTCGATCACGCCGCGATCGAGGATGGCGGGCGCGAAACCGGCGCCGATCCCCTGGATTTTGTGCGGACCCGGCGCGCCGCCGGAGAGAACGGGCGAATCTTCCGGTTCGACCGCGACCATGCGAAGGCTTGGCCGACGCGGCTTCAGCACTTGACCGACGCCGGTGATCGTGCCGCCGGTGCCGACCCCCGAGACGATGATGTCCACTTCGCCCCGAGTGTCGTTCCAGATCTCCTCAGCTGTCGTGCGGCGATGGATCTCCGGATTGGCAGGGTTCTCGAATTGCTGCGGCATTATCGCGCCGGGCGTCGAGGCGACGATTTCGTTGGCTTTGGCGATAGCGCCCTTCATGCCCAGCGGGGCCGGCGTCAACACAAGCTCGGCGCCCAGTAAGGCCAGCATCTTGCGCCGTTCGATCGACATCGATTCCGGCATGACGAGAATCAATTTATAGCCGCGCGCGGCGGCCACGAACGCCAAGGCGATGCCAGTATTCCCGGAAGTCGGCTCGACGAGTACGCCGCGGCCAGGGGAAATCTTGCCCTGTGACTCCAGAGCGTCGATCATCGAAACGCCGATGCGGTCCTTGACGCTGGAGATCGGGTTGAAGAACTCGAGCTTGGCCAGGAGATGGGCGACAACGCCTTTTTCCTTGGCGATCCGATCGACGCGCACGAGCGGCGTGTCGCCGATCGTGTCGGTGATGGACGCGTAGACGCGACCGCGTCCGGGCGTCCAACCCTGTTCGCTTGCCGTCATGTTTCGTACCTCCCGCACCCATTGGCGCGGGACCTATTTAAACGAAATCTACCGCGTTGGCATACGGTTTATTTAAATGGACATCGCTAGATTGCGAAATCTGCCCCGGATTTCTCGTCGTCGAGGACATGGGCTTTCTCGGCTGCCTCGCAGAGGTCCTCCACAGAAATCTGGTCGAGATTGGCGAGGAAGGGCTCACCTGCCTTGCGGACGCTCGGCTCGATGACCTTTTCGAGCAACTTGGACCGTGAGCCGATGTCGTCGGGATCGGCGGTGCTGAGGCTGATGGCCGTGCGCACGATCTCGCCGATGGTGATCCGGCGCCGCTCCCGAGCGAGTTCATAGCCGCCTCGGGGCCCACGAACACCCTTGAGTATTTTGGCGTGGACGAGTCCCTGAAGAAGCGTCTCCAAATGCCGCGGAGGAAGCTTATGCCGAGCGGCGAGCGCCTTGGCCGCGACGGGCGAGGGGCGTGAGTGCAGGGCGATATCTACGACAGCCGCGATAGCCAGCACGCTTCGCCGGGACAATAGGTTCATACTAGGTCTCCCTTCTAGGATCGCCCGGTCGACCCGAATCCCCTCGGGCCGCGAGCGCTCATTGTGAGGCGATCGCTACTAACGATAGCGACACGCTCCACCCGACAGATGACGAGTTGCGCAATGCGCGCGCCCCGCCGCACAGAAAATGGGTTTTGGCCAAAATTGATAAGTATGACGCCGATTTCGCCTCTATAGTCCGCGTCTACGGTCCCCGGGCTATTGAGAACCGTGACTCCCTCTTCGAGCGCCAACCCTGAACGCGGACGAATTTGCGCCTCATAACCGACGGGCAGTTCTATCGCCAGCCCCGTCGGAATCAACGCACGCTCGCCAGGCTTCAGTACCTTATCCTCATCCGCCGGAACGGCGGCGATCAGATCCATACCGGCGGCATCATCGCTCTGAAAGCGGGGTATTGGCAAGCCCTCCGCGTGAGATAATTGCTGAAATTTCACGGTTATCACCGGGCGCTCCCCAGGCGCACGGCGACCAACTGCATCAGTTTGCGAGCAACTTCGGGCTTGCTCATGCGCGGCCAACTCTCTGTTTCCGACGCCGTCACGATGTGCACTTCATTCTCGGCGCCGCCAAATGTGCCCGAGCCCTCGGCCACGCTGTTGGCGACGATGAGATCGCAACCCTTGCGACTCAGTTTGTATTTGGCGTTTTCGACTACGTTTTCGGTTTCCGCGGCGAAGCCGACGACGAGACTCGGGCGCGTCGCGCCGCTCGCCGCGATCTCGGCGAGAATGTCCGGATTTTCGACGAGCGAGAGAGTGGGGGCGCCTCGCGCGCCTTTCTTCAATTTTTGGTTGCTCACAGCTTCGACGCGCCAGTCGGCGACCGCGGCGGCGCTCACGAAGACGTCGGCCGGCAACGCTGCGCGCACGGCTTCCAGCATCTGCCTCGCTGTCTCGACGCGAACCACCAACGCGCCCGGCGGATCGGGGAGGGTCACAGGACCGCTGATCAAGCTCACCCTTGCGCCCCCGGCGACAGCGGCTTCCGCCAGCGCAAATCCCTGCTGTCCGGAGGATCGATTGCCGATGAAACGCACAGGATCGATCGGCTCCCAAGTAGGCCCGGCCGTCACGATGACGTGCCTGCCCGTCAGCGGCCCGCAGGGTCGGGAACCGGCGGGTAGAGGAACGAACGTCGGCTGCAGGAGTTCCCGCTCGATCGCGGCCACGATCGCCAGGGGCTCGGCCATCCGTCCCGGGCCGAACTCGCCGCACGCCATTTCGCCGTCGTCGGGGCCGACGAACGCCACGCCGTCGTCGCGCAAAGTCGCGACGTTTCGCCGCGTCGCGGGATGCAGCCACATGCGGACGTTCATCGCCGGCGCGGCGAGCACGCGTTTGTCGGTGGCCAGCAAGGTGGTCGAGGCGAGATCATTGGCGATGCCTTGCGCCATTCGCGCCAGCAGATCGGCCGTCGCCGGCGCGACCACGATCAGATCGGCGGCGCGCGAGAGCTCGATGTGCCCCATTTCGGCTTCATCGTCGAGGCTGAACAAATCGTCGCGAACTGCCGCCCCGCTCAGTGACGCCGCCGACAGCGGGGAGACGAATTGCTGGGCGGCGGCCGTCATCACGACTCGCACTTCCGCGCCGCGCTCGCGTAGCCGGCGGATGAGCTCCAGCGACTTATAGGCCGCGATACCGCCGCCGATGATCAGCAGGATCCGGGAAGCCGAAATGACGAGCGAACTCATGGAAGGCGAGGCCCACGCGGACAAGATGTGATTCGCTGTTATAACGGAACGGCGCCGTTGGGCGTTAGCATGAAATCAGCGATCTCGCCGCGTGCAAATTTTCGTGAGCAGCGACAATCCTGGCCCCCCGCGTGCGTCGAATCCCAACTGACCAAGGTTTCATCGTTGGAGAAGTACAACCAACTTCGACCCTTTTGCGACCCCTCGGTTGTAGGCCGCTGCAATCATCATGTCAAGATTGCCATAAGGCTACGCGTGCAGGGCCAGGTACACGGCGATACACGCCAGACTGACGGCAATGATCCAGAAAGCGAACTTGACGCTGCGCTCGGTGGTGCGGGCATTCGCCGCAATCAGTTGTGCATCCCTCTCGAGGCCGCCGGCGTCGATCCATCGCGCCAGACGTTCGAACCGTGGGGGAGCTTCGCCGATCAACTTGACGAGCAGCGACAGTCCTCGGCCGACGTCATCGATCCGGCCGCGCGGGCCCAGATTGTCGGCGATCCACTCGCCGACGACGGGTTCCGCGGTGGCCCACATGTTCAGATGCGGGTCCAGCTTCCGGGCGACGCCCTCCACCACCACCATCGTCTTTTGCAACAGCACCAATTCCAGGCGCGTCGTCATTTCGAACAGCGCGGTGACGTCGAACAGCAGCGTCAGTAATTTGGCCATCGATATCTGGTCGGAGGGTCGCGAGTGGATGGGTTCGCCGATCGCGCGTATAGCCTGGGCGAAGTCCTCGACGCGGTAGATGTGCGGCACATAGCCCGCCTCGAAATGCACTTCGGCGACGCGCAGATAGTCCTTGCGGATGAAGCCGAACAGGATTTCCGCCAGGAACTTTCGTTCCTTGAGCCCGAGGCGTCCCATGATGCCGAAATCGAGCGCGACGATGCGCTCTTCCGAATCGACGAGAAAATTGCCCTGATGCATGTCGGCGTGGAAGAAGCCGTCTCGCAGGGCGTGACGAAGAAAGGACTGGATCAGGCGACGCCCCAGCGCGGGCGTATCAAATCCGAGCTCCGCCAGGCGGATCGGATCGGTCATCGGCGCACCGTCGATCCACTCCATCGTCAGGACTTCCTTTGTCGTGCGGTCCCAGTCGACCTCGGGGGCTCGGACTCCGGGGTCGTCGACGAGATTCTCGGCGAATTCGGCCGCCGCCGCCGCCTCGAGACGGAAATCCATCTCCATGCGCACCGTGCGGGCGAGCGTTTCGACGACTTCGACGAGCCGCAGCCGGCGCAGGCTCGGCATGAGATTTTCGGCCATTCGAGCGGCGAAGAACATGTCCGCGAGGTCGCGCGCGAATCGCCGTTCGACGCCGGGACGCAAAATCTTGACCGCGACTTCGCGCTCGCCGTCGCGGTAGCGCACTCGGGCGCGATGCACCTGGGCGATCGAAGCGGCGGCCACCGCGTCGCCGAACTCGATGTAGAGGCTCGCCAGCGGCGCCTCGAAGGCGGCTTCGACCTGCGCAACGGCGATCTCGCGCGGCGCCGGGGTCATACGGTCTTGCAGCAGTTCCAGCTCCGTCGCGACCTTGGTTCCGACGACGTCGGGGCGGGTCGCGAGAAACTGGCCGAGCTTGACATACGAGGGGCCAAGCCGATCGATCGCGCCGGAGAGGGCGGAGAGGCCGGTGACGTCGCGCCGCGCCAAGAGGTTCGCGGCCGCCACTGCGGGCCGGGCGAGCGGCGGCAGCGCGCGCGGGTCGACGCCGACGAAGGCGCCTTCGCGCGCCAGCACGAAACCGGCGCGGGCCAGCCGCAGGATGTGTCCGATGGACGCCGCGACCGCCAATTTCAGAGCTTCCAGCCCGAATGAATCGCGACGATGCCGCCGGTGAGCGGGGCATAATCCACCCTCGCGAAGCCGGCTTCCGCGATCCTGTCGGCGAACAGATCCGGCGCCGGAAATTGCCGGATCGATTCGACGAGGTACCGGTAGGGCGCCCCGTCGCCCGCGACCACTCTGCCCAATGCCGGGATCGCGGCATTGGAATAGAACTCGTAGACACGATCGAACACCGGAAGATCCACGCGCGAGAACTCGAGGCAGAGGAACCGTCCGCCCCGCCTCAGCACGCGGTAGGCTTCGGCCAGCGCGAGCTCCATGCGCGGCACGTTCCGGATGCCGAAGGCGATGGTGTAGCCGTCGAACGCGGCCTCGGGCAGCGGCAGCGCCTCGGCGTTGCCCTCGATGAAGCGCACGCGTCCCTGCCTGCGCCGCCTGGCGCGATCCTCGCCGACGCGCAGCATTTCGGGGTTGACGTCGACGACCGTCACCTCGACGTCTTCGCCCGCCGCCGCCACGCGAAAGGCGACGTCGCCGGTGCCGCCCGCGACGTCGAGATGATTGAACGCGCGGCGCCGCGGCGGGCGCAGCTTGGCGACGAGCAGGTCCTTCCAGACGCGGTGCAGCCCCAGCGACATCAAATCGTTCATCAGGTCATAGCGACCGGCGACCTTATGAAAGACATCGTCGACCAACCCCTGCTTGGCGTCGATTCGGACTTTGCGAGAGCCGAAATGGGTCTGATGGGTTTCGCTGGACATGAGGCTCTCCATGGGGCGCCAGCGTTCATAGCCCTCGCGCGGTCGCCAGGCCAGTTCCGTTCGATGCGACGAGCGCGCTTCGGAGGGCCGGCCTGGGCCGTGAACGAATGGGTTGATTTTGCCTTCCCGGCGAACTGCTGGCTGATCGTTCCGCGCCGTTCGGATCGCGGAGTGATTATTTTCCCGTTTCGGGACTTATCAAGGCGTTGCGGGGAGGAAAATTTTCCTCGGGCGCTCGATCGGGCAGGCAGCTGCGCGCTTCTGCGGGCGATTTCCAGGAGGACCCGCCGTGCTCTTCACGGCGCCTGGGCCGGCTTACGCGGACGAAAGCCCTCGGCCTTTGGCGGGCGCGAGGACCGCTGAGGGGCCGAGGGCCTGGTCGAGCTGCCGGAGCTTCTGACTGGTCGTCTTACGATTTGTCCTCATCCCACGCTAATTGCGGGCCAGCGGTTGCTGAGCCCGGCGCTCGCTTGTGGGAATTCACCCCGGCTTGCATGTCGGCGGCGCCGCGGTAAAACGGAGGGGGCGCGTCCATCGGAGGAACGCCACAATGCCCTCGGCCCCAAGCGCCGCCATTTCGCACGTCGATCCCTTCTGCGACGAGTTCCTCGCCGATCCCTATCCGTTTCACGAGGCGTTGCGCGAGGCGGGTGCAGTCGTCTGGCTGGACCGCTACGGAATTTACGCGTCCGCGCGCCATGCCGAGGTGCAGACGGCGCTGACCGACTGGCAAACCTTCAGTTCGGCGGCCGGCGTCGGCATCGACGATTTCCGACGCTCGAAACCCTGGCGACCGCCGAGCCTCATTCTGGAGGCCGACCCTCCGCTACATACGCGTAGCCGCACCGTGCTCAACCGCGCACTGTCCGCCAAGGCGATGGCGGGCCTGCGCGCCGGCTTCAAGGACGCCGCCGAACGGCTCGCGGATGGGCTGGTAGAGCGCCGACGGGTCGACGCCATAGCGGACATCGCCGAAACCTATCCGCTCAGCGTCTTTCCCCGCGCGGTCGGGCTCGGGCCCGAAGGCCTCGAGAATCTCCTGCCCTATGGCACGATGGTGTTCAACGCCTTCGGGCCGCGCAACGCGCATTTCGAGGCGTCGATGGCGCGGGCCGCCGAGGTGGTCGGCTGGATCAACGCGCAATGCGCACGCGAAAACCTGTCGCCGGGCGGGTTGGGGGCGGCCATCTGGGCGGCGGTGGATTCGGGCGAGGTCTCGGCGCAGGAAGCGCCATTGTTGGTGCGCTCGCTGCTCTCGGCCGGTTTGGATACGACCATCATCGGCATCGGCAACGGCCTCTATGCGCTGGCCGCGAACCCGTCACAGTATCAAGCGTTGCGCGAGAATCCCTCGCTGGTGCGTTCCGCCTTCGATGAAGTCCTGCGCTGGGAGGCGCCTGTGCAGACCTTCTTCCGCACGACGACGGCGCCGGTCGAACTCGGCGGTATCGCCCTGCCCGCCGACGCCAAGATCCTGCTGTTCCTTGCCGCCGCCAATCGCGATCCGCGCCGTTGGGAACAGCCCGAGCGATTCGACGTCAGCCGTCGCGCGAGTGGCCATGTCGCGTTCGGCGCCGGCATTCACATGTGTGTCGGCCAGATGCTGGCCCGGCTCGAATCCGAAATGGTCCTGGCGGCGATGCTCGCTCGCTTCGCGCGGATCGAGATCGCAGGGGAGCCGAAGCGAAAGCTCAACAATACTTTACGTCAGTTCGCTAGCCTGCCGGTCGAGCTGACGCCGGCGTGAGGCGCGCGGTTTCGCTGAGCCGTCTAGGCGGCCGCCCTTTTGCAGCCGTAATCTCATGTCGCCCTCTCCCCTCCGCCGTTCGAGGACCCGCCAATGAAATTCGCCCTCGTCGCGCTGTTCGCCGCGATTGCCGCCGCCCCCGCCCTCGCAGCCGATTTGCCGACTTTGCCTTCGACCGCCGATTCGCAACCAACCGAGGCCGACTGGAAAGGCTTTTACATCGGTTCGGGCGTTTCCTTCTCGGCGATCAGGGGCGCCAAGGGACAGGTGGGCGGCGATATTTTCGCCGGCTACGATCATGTCTACAGCAACGGCGTCGTGCTCGGCGTGCAATTCGACACCGGCTACGATCCCTGGGTCCTGTCGAAAAATATGAAGGGCTTCGATTTCGCGACGACGAGCGTCAAGCTCGGCTACGAGATGGGCCGCTTCACCCCTTATGTCACGACGGGGGTCGGTCTGGCAAAGGCGACGAATTTCGGCGCCGGACTACCGAACGCGAACAATTCGATGAACGGGCTGTTCAGCGGCCCCGGTGCGGTGCAAGCGGTGGGGCAAATGGGTGTCGGGCTGGATTACGCCGTGACCAACAACGTGCACGTCGGGGTCGAGGCCTATGTCGTCAACGGCGGCGGCGGCCTCATGCACTAGAGGCATCGCGCGTCTCGATTGCGTCGACCGCGTCGGCGCGTTAGGTCAAGCGCCATCGCCCCCTTCCGAGCCCACACCCATGCAGAGCTTCAACCGCCGCGCCGTACTCGTCGGCGTGGTTTGCGCTACGACCGGACGATGGCTCGGGCCCGCCCTCGCCCAGCAGAACGCGGCGCCCGCCGCCGCGGCCGTGCCCGCCTTCGGACAGGGCGAGGTGATCAAGCGCGCGCGGGATCTCGCGGGCGCGCCGTTCGATCCGACGATCCCGCCTTTGCCCGAGAGCATAGCCGCGCTCGATTTCGACGCGTGGCGCGATATCCGCTTCAATTCGGACAAGCCGCTGCTCGGATTGCCCGGCGGAACCTTTAGGCTCGAGCTGTTCCACCTCGGCCATCTCTATCGGCGGCCCGTCGTCGTCAACGTGTTGCGCGACGGCATCCCGGCGCCGATCCCCTACGCGACCAATTTGTTCGATTACGGCCACAACAAGATCGCCGGGGCGCTGCCGGTCAACCTCGGCTTCGCTGGCTTTCGGCTGAAATATCCGCTCAACGCTCCTCATGTGTTGGATGAGGTGATTTCGTTCGTAGGCGCTAGTTATTATCGTTTTCTCGGTCGCGGGCAGCGCTATGGCCTCTCTGCGCGCGGCCTCGCCATCGGCGCCGGCGCGCAGGCCAACGAGGAGTTCCCGTTCTTCCGCGAATTCTGGATCGAAACACCCGATCCCACGGCTGACCACATCGTCATCCACGCGCTGCTGGACGGCGCGTCCGCTACCGGCGCGTTCCGCTTCGATGTTTCTCCCGGACTCGAGACGAGCGTCGAGGTGAGCGTGACGCTTTTCGCGCGGCGGCCGATCGCCTCGCTCGACATGGCGCCGCTGTCCTCGATGTTCCTCTGCGGCAAGAATGACCATCGGTACACCGACGATTCCCGCGGCGAATTGCATGATTCCGACGGCTTGCTCATGCACACTGGCGCCGGCGAATGGATCTGGCGCCCGCTCAGCAACCCGGCCGTCCCGGTCGTTTCCACCTTCGTCGACAACAATCCGCGCGGCTTCGGCCTCCTCCAGCGCGACCGCAACTTCGACGACTACCAGGATCTCGACCTCGCCTATGAATTGCGGCCGACTTACTGGATCGAGCCGCGCGAGGGCTGGGGCGAGGGCGGCGTCCAACTGGTCGAAACGCCGACGGAAAACGAAAGCAACGACAATATCGTCGCCGCCTGGTCGCCGAAACAAAACCTCGACGCCGGCGGCTCGACGACCTACGGCTACCGCATCACCGCGCTGACCAACGACGGGCGGCTGACGCCGGGCGCCCGAGCGGTCAATACTTTCCGCTCCCAACCGCGTGCGATCGGCGCCGTCGACCCCATACCCCCCGGCGCGACCCGCTTCCTCGTCGACTTTTCCGGCGGCGATCTCGGGTATTACCTCAGCGACCCGACGATGATCTCCATCGTCGCCACGACCTCCGCCGGGCGCGTACTGCGCACGTTCCTTGCACCCAACACCCACGTGCGCGGTTTCCGCGCGGGCATCGACGTCGCGGTCGACCCCGGCCAGAGCTGCGATATCAGGGTCTTTCTGCGCTCGGGGGTGAAGGCGCTGACGGAGACATGGACGCTTCCGTGGCGAGCGTGAGGGGCGCCCGAACGCGAAAAGCGCGGCTCGTCAAATCACAGTGAACGCCGACGAGAGACTTCCGTGGGCAGGGCAAAACTCCTTCTACGCTCCTAGATATTGTGCAAAGAGGCGCCGCCGAAGCGATGCCGCGCTTCGCCTCCCGCCGTCCAGCAGGCGAGTTCGCTATGCTGGTTTTGCAGCGCATCGAGGAGTGGGAACCATGGACTTTTGCAGATCTATCCACTTGAGTGCGGTCGCGCTCTTCCTGACCGTCGAGCCGAGCCTCGCCGGCCCGTGTGCGAAGGAGATAGCTGAAGCGCAGGCTGCGTTCGACACCAAGTTGGCAGCGGCGGCTTCGTCCGGTCCGTCGGCGCCCGAGTCGTCCGTGGCGACGCTGCACCACCAGCCCACACCCGGCACGGTCGCGCACGCCGAAGCGCAACTCGGCGATATTTCGCGCGAAAATGCGGACATCGTCACTCGCGCGCTCGAACGAGCGCAGGACGCGGACCTGATTGGGGATGTCCAGGGCTGCCAGGAGCAACTCGCCGATGCCAAGGAAGCGTTGCGCAAGTAGGGGCCGGCACCAAAGCCAGACCGCGACCAAGCCGCCGGCACGCCCTCAGGGGGTGCGGCTGCTGGGCGGGGCGATCTCTATGCAATCGCGGCGGCCCGAGGCGATGCAATTCTGGATCTCGCGGTGGCGCTCCAACAGATTGAAGACCCAGTAGGCTCCGGCGAACAGCACGACGATGACCACCAGGGCGGCGATGTTGGAGCGTCCGGGCCCGTCGTCGTCCGGCGGTTCATGGGCATCTTCGGGCGGCGCCACGGTTTCTTCACGCCTTTCGGTTCCGCGCGTCCCAGAAGCGCTCGAGATTGACGATCAGTTGCGGGCTGAAATGACATTCCGCCTGCGCCTTCGCGTAATAGGCGGCGTAGCGGCGGAACTGGTCGAGCGGCTCCTGTCCGATGCGTAGTGCGCGACGGTTCGCGATCGCGCCGAACGCGCCCGAGCCGAGGAACCGTCGCGTCGCCGCCTCCGCCGCTTCGTCCATTTGATCCGGCTGGGCGATCTCGTCGCAGATTAGCCGGCCCTCGGGGCTCTCGCAGTCGAGGCGCAGCTCGGATTGGATCGCGCGCCGGGCGATGCGGTCGCCGACGAAGCGCGGCAGCCGCAAATCGGCGAAACCGGGGATGATCCCCTCCTTGCGCGCCGGCAGCGTCATCACGGCCCCCGCCGATGCGACGACGTAGTCGCAGACGAGCAGGATCTGGCAGCCGCCGCCGATCGCGAACCGATCGACTTGCGCGACCCAGAGCTTCTCCGTCGCATCGCCCATCGACTCTTCGGGCGTGATCTCCGGGCGGGCGAGGCCGCGGCAGATCTTGGCGACGTAGCCGAGGTCGCGCCGGAGATACCAGAGAAACGGTATCTCGCCCCGATAAAGTCGCGTCAGGTTGATGCCGGCGTTGAAGACCCTCCCCGGCGCATATTTCGGATGCTCCACGTAGTCGCCGCGCAAGAGACAGATCTGGCTTTCCGGGTCGAGCAAAGCGAGATCGACCGCCGTCTCGAGGCCGTCCAGGCTCGATTCGTCCTCGGCGTTGAGAAAACGCGGGTTGCGCATGGTCAGAAACGCGACTCCCTCGCGCCGCTCGATGCTGGCCCCTTCCAGCGCCACGCGGCCGTCGCGGACGAACTGCGGCAGCAGATCAAGCGATTCCGGCTTTGGCAGCAGCATCGCATGGCAGAGGTGTTCGCCGGTGACGGGATCGCCGAGAAAGCGGTTCAGCAGCAGTCCCTGGTCGATTTCGTGGCCGTCCTTCTCGGCCTGCATCAGCGCCTTCTCACCGGCCAGGGTTTTCGTGTCCGGGACGAGGCCGGGCGCCTTCACCGCCGCGGCGGCGACGAGTTCATCGATCCGAAAAAAACGGCGCCGGTCGTCGGTGAGCCAATCATAGAGTTCACGGCCATGCGCGTTCAGGAAATCGACGCGCGCCGCTCGCGCCGTTGTCATCAAGGCTTCCGCGGCTCGCGCCGTCTCGGCGTCGCGCTCCATCTTGGGCGGCAGGCGCGCGAGCGCTTCCGCGCCTTCGCGCCAGAACGGCGCGAAAAGATCGATATCGCGATGCATGTCGCCCCAGAGCTTCGGGCGCTGGGCCTGCCATGCCGCTATGGGCTCGGGGAGGCTCTCGCTCATGGTTTCGTCCGCTTGTCGAATACCCGCCTCGCCTTGCCTACCGATCGCTCGATGGCGCCCGGCGCGACGATCGTCAGGCTCGTAGTGACGCCGATGGTGTTCTTGATCCTGGCGACGAATTGGTCGGCGTGCGCTCGTAGTCCCTCGCCGTCCCAGGCCTCGGGCTTCGATTCCGCCATGACCGTCATCTCGTCGAGCCGCCCGTCGCGGGTCAGGTGAAGCTGGAAATGACCCGCGCTCCAGGGCGTCGCCAACAACGCTTCCTCGATCTGGCTCGGAAACAGATTGACCCCGCGCAGGATGATCATGTCGTCGGAACGTCCCAGCACTTTCTCGATCCGCCGCATGCCCGGCCGCGCCGTGCCCGGCAACAGCCTCGTCAGGTCGCGCGTGCGGTAGCGAATGACGGGAAAGGCCTCCTTGGTCAACGAGGTGATGACGAGCTCGCCGAATTCGCCGTCAGGCAGGACGGCGCCGGTCTCGGGATTGATGATCTCGGGCAGAAAGTGATCTTCCCAGACGTGCAGGCCGTCTTTGCTGTCGACGCTCTCCTGCGCGACGCCGGGGCCGATCACCTCGGAAAGGCCGTACATGTCGGTGGCGTCGATGGCGAAGGCGGCTTCGATCTCGGCGCGCATCGCGTTGGTCCAAGGCTCCGCGCCGCAGCTTGCGAACTTCAGCGAAGTGCGGCGCGGATCGAGACCCGCCGCCTTGAAGCCGTCCAGCAGCGCGAGTAGATAACTCGGCGTGATCATGATCATTTCTGGCTTGAAGTCCTGGATCAGCTGGACCTGCCGTTCGGTCATTCCGCCCGAAACCGGCACGACCGTGCAGCCCAGCCGCTCGGCGCCATAGTGCGCGCCGAGGCCGCCCGTGAACAGGCCGTAGCCGTAGGCGACGTGCACGAGCATGCCGGGCCGCGCCCCCGCCATGCGGAAGCTGCGCGCCATCAGATCGGCCCACGTGTCGATGTCGCCGAGGGTATAGCCGGCGACGACCGGCTTGCCCGTCGTGCCGGACGAGGCGTGAAGCCGGGCGATCTTCTCGCGCGGCACAGCGAACAGCCCGAACGGATAGTTGTCGCGCAGATCGGTCTTGTCCGTGAACGGAAAGCGGGCGAGGTCCGAGAGCTGCTTCAGATCGGAAGGATGCAGCGCGAGCGCGTCGAATTTCCGCTTCGTGGCCGCCACGTTGTCGTAGGCATGGCTCAGCGACCATTTGAGGCGGTTCAGTTGCAACGCCTCGATCTCGTCGCGCGAAGCCCATTCCATGGCGTCGGCGCCGGTCGCGGAATTCGAATGAGCCATGGTCCCGGCCTCCTCCCGTCGGCGCTCCGAGTTGCCAGGGCCGTATTCCTTGACTTTACCCGCATCGATATCGATCGGCAAACACGACAGATGGATTGCTTCGCCGCGCTGACACGCTAACGAGAACAAACAGCTTAGTGGCTGCTTTCCATGCCGTTTCCGTATGGCTGGGCTTGTCCCAGGGCTTGTCCGGCCATCCACGTGGTTCGGCTTGCACGCGGCCCCAAGGCTTGCCGAGCGGGCGCCAACAGCGCGGGGAAGACGGTGCAGCGGGCTGACGTGGATGGCTGGGACAAGCCCACGGCTTGACCCGGGCGCCCAGGGGCGCCTTTGGTGACTCTCATGCGAACGTCGCCCTGGATTCACGGGTCCATCCCCGGATCAAGTCCGGGGACGTGCATGACGACCCTGAAAGCGCGACGCGACTACCCCGCTGCCGCCCACCGGAGCGTCCCGCCCGCTCCAAGCTTTTGCCAAGCATTTCCAAATCTAGGCTGTTTCCCTCCAAGCTTTTCCAAACCTTTCTTTGGCCGTTTCGTGGTATTTCAACGGGTTACAACCCTCCAAAACCCAAAATGTGATTCTCCAAATTTTTGCGGCGCCGCGGGGACTTCGAGGAGACCGCCTGGCGCAGCCAAGTCAGTGGGGATCGCTGAAGGGACATGAAAACACGCTAACACAAAATTGCGTTTTCCCGAAAGAGGAATCGACGTTTCCGCGACGAAAGCTCGCAGTCGCCCCGGACGCGTCGATCGCGCCGAGCGGGAGCGAGGGGATC
>DASXYQ010000478.1:0-8741 GCA_036502445.1 Roseiarcus sp.
TCGACGATATTGCCGCCCGCCCCCGCGCAGGCGCCGGCGATGATCGAGAGGAGGCGCGGATGGTCCGGCGCGATGATCGTCAATTCGGTCACGCCGCGAAAGGCATCGGTCGCGACCTCGGTCGCGGAGGAACGCACCTCCGCCGCCATCGCATGGAACAGCTTGGCGTGCGCGACTTGGCGCGCGAGGTCGACCTTCAGCCAGTATGCGGGATAATGACGCACAGCATAGGCGTCGAACTCGGGGTCCGACCAGACCAGAGCACGCCGCAACGCCTCTTGCGCCGCGGCGACGCGCAGCTTGCGGTCGGCGGCGGAATGGCCGCCGCTCAGCACGACTTCGGTTTCCCAGAATAGATTGCGGAGCAATTGTCCCTTCCACCCGTTCCACACTCCGGGCCCGACGGCGCGAATGTCGCAAACGGTCAAGGCCAACAGCAGTCTGAGCCGTTCGAGGGATTGAACCGTGGCGGCGAGCGCTTCGGCCGTTCTGGGGTCCGAAAGATCGCGGCCCTGCGCCATGTTCGACATGGTCAGGTGCTGTTCGATCAGCCAAGCGACGCGTTCCGTATCCGCGGTCGAAAGGCCGAAGCGTGGGCACAGGCGGCGCGCGACCTCGGCTCCGGCGATCGAATGGTCCTCCCGGCGGCCCTTGGCGACATCGTGCAGGAAAGCCGCCACGTAAAGCGCCGTGCGATGGCTGGTGTTGGGCAGGATTTCGCTGAGCAGCGGATGGTCCTCGTTGAGCAGCCCGGCTTCGATCTGGCTCAACACGCCGACCGTGCGCAACAGATGCTCGTCGACGGTGTAATGATGGTACATAGAGAACTGCATCATGCCGACGACGCGGCCGAAATCCGGGATGAAGCGGCCGAGCACGCCCGCTTCGTTCATTCGTCGGAGCGCCGTCTCGGGCGAGCGGGGCGAGGTTAGGATTTCCAGGAAGAGCCGGTTGGCCTCGGGATCGGCGCGCAGCCCAGCGTCGATGCGCTTCAACGATTGGGTCACGAGCCGCGATGCGTCCGGATGGATGTCCAGGTTGGATCGGTCCGCGACCCAATAGAGCCGGATCAGATTGACCGGGTCGCGCTCGAACGCATCGCTTCCGATCGCATTGACGCGATCGTTGTCGATTCGAAAATCCGCGGCGTCGGCGACGGCGCGCGGCCTGCGGCGCAAGCGGCGGAGGAAGCGATTGAGCCCCTGCGTCGGCTTGGCCTGGCGCTCCTCCATCGCCGCGCAGACGATCGCGGTCAGGTCGCCGACATCTTTAGCCACCAGGAAATAGTGTTTCATGAAGCGTTCGACGTCATTCTGCCCCGCGCGCGCGGCGTAGCCCAACTGTTCGGCGATCGGTGGCTGCAGGTCGAAGCTGAGGCGCTCCTCCGCGCGACCCGTAAAGAAATGCAGGCGGCAGCGCACCGACCAGAGGAATTCCTCGCAGCGGCGAAACAGCGCGTATTCCCGCGGCGAAAACAGGCCGGCGCCGATGAGTTCGTGAGGATCCCGGACGCGATAGACATATTTGGCGATCCAGAACAACGTATTGAGATCGCGCAGGCCGCCCTTTCCCTCCTTGACGTTGGGCTCCACGAGATAACGCGATTCGCCGGCGCGCTTGATCCGCGCATCGCGCTCCGCGAGCTTCGCGGCGACGAATTCGAACGCCGTCTTGGCGACGATCTCCTTGTCGAATCGGGCGAGAAGCCGCTCGAACAGCGGCTCGTCGCCGCTCAGGAACCGAGCCTCTAGAACGGAGGTGCGGATCGTCATGTCCGCGCGCGCCTGCTTCAAGCATTCATCGAGTGATCGCGTGGAATGGCCGACCTTTTGCCTGAGGTCCCAAAGCACATAGAGTATTGTCTCGATGATTTTCTTGTTTCCCGGATCGGGCGCTTCCGGCAACAAAAACAGTAGGTCAACGTCCGAGCCGGGGGCGAGCAGGCCGCGTCCGTACCCTCCAACGGCGAGGATGGTCAGCCGCGCCGATGCCTCGATGCCCGGGTGAACGAACCGCCTCGCCATATCGTGCAGCGCGCGAATGAGTTGATCCTCGAGATCGCTCAGCCGTTCGGCGCAACTACGTCCGCTCCCGCCCTCCTCGAGCGTTTGTCGCGCCTCGGCGCGGCCCTCATCGAGTACGCTGCGGAAGAGATCGACGGCGGCGAGGCGAAACGCCGGTTCGTCGCCCTGCGTCGCGCGCCGGATGGTTTCGATCCGTTCCCGGAGCCAGACTTGGTCCAAGCCGCCGCGCGATGCGGCTTGGCGGGGCCGCCGACGACGTTCGGCCAGGGCCGCTTTCGTATCCATCGAGCGCCTTATGCGGTTCGGTCGGGCGAGGATGCGCCGAACGCGCCTCGCTTGGCCTCGATGACATCCCAGAACGCGGCGGCGAGATTTGCGCCGCCCAAGCGCTGGATTGCGCGCAATCCCGTCGGCGAGGTGACATTGATCTCCGTCAGGAAGCCGTCGATCACGTCGATGCCGACGAAGACGAGCCCGCGGCGCTTCAACTCCGGACCTATGCGAGCGCAGATTTCGCGCTCGCGCGGGGTGAGCCCGGTTTCCCTCGCCGCCCCGCCCCGCACTATGTTGGAGCGAAGGTCATCGGCGGCGGGCACGCGATTGACGGCGCCGAGCGGCTCGCCGTCGATCAGGACGATACGCTTATCGCCTTGGGCGACCGCGGGCATGAACTTCTGGATGACCCACGGCTCGCGGAACGTGACCGAGAACAGATCGAAAAACGAGCCGAAATTGGCGTCTCGCTCGTCTATCTTGAAGACCGCGGCGCCCCCGTGGCCATGCAGCGGCTTGAACACGACCGCGCCGTGTCGATGGCGGAACGCTTCAATCTCCGCGCGGTCGTGAGTAATCAGGGTCGGCGGCATCAGCTCCGGAAAGTCCATGACGAACAGCTTTTCGGGCGCGTCACGCACGGAGCGGGGATCGTTGACGACCAGCACATGCGGCTGGATGCGCTCCAACAGATACGTCGTCGTGATGTAGGCGAGGTCAAACGGCGGATCCTGGCGAAGCAGGACGACGTCGACTCCCGCCAAGTCGATCCGGCGGACATCGCCAAGCCGGGCGTGATCGCCCTGTTCGTCCTTCACCTGCAGCGGCTGGACAGTCGCGACCAGCTGCGAACCGTCGAGGGTCAATTTGTCGGGCGTATAATAGAGCAATTCGTGCCCGCGCGCCTGCGCCTCCAAGAGTAGCGCGAACGTCGAGTCCCCCGCGACGCGAATGCGCTCGATGGGGTCCATCTGGACGGCGACGGTCAACGACATGGCGGGACTCGGTTACGATCAGTCGAAATTGAGCGTATACGCCTCGAGCGTGTGACGGGGAAGCCGGCCGGGGGCGACGAAGACCGCATCGCCTCGCAGCGTGGCGCCGACCGCCCACGGATTGCGCGTCAGCCAGATTCGCGCCGCCCAAGAGAGCCTACGGCGTTTGATTTCATGGATGGCGCTGGCCGCCTCGTCGAGGTCGCCACGCGCCTTGACCTCGACGAAGGCGATGGTTTGGCCGCGCTGCACGACAAGATCGATCTCGCCGCCCCTGACGACAAACCGGCGCGCCAGGACTCGATATCCCTTCGCGAACAGCCAGGCGGCCGCTATCCACTCCGCTCGCAGCCCGAAAACGTGAGCCCGCCGTCGCGCCCGCGAATCTTTCGACGGCGCTCGCGCGTCTCTCATCGCCGCTCGCCCGCCAGTTGCAGGGTCCGCCCATAAACCTCGCGGCGAGGCAACCCCGTCCGCGCGGCGACTGCCGCCGCCGCGTCCTTGACAGAAAGAGCCTCGAGCGCCGTCAGAATTTCGCGATCGAGCGCGTCCGCCGCGAGGATCGGGGCGGCTGACGGCGGCCCGACGACGATCACGATTTCTCCCTTCGGCGGCGCGGCGGCGGCGTATTCCGCGGCGAGCCCGGCGAGGTCGCCGCGGCGGGTTTCCTCGAAGACCTTGGTGAGTTCGCGCGCCACCGCCGCCGGTCGCGGACCCAGTTCCGTCGCCAGATCCGCCAAGCTCTCGGCCAGACGCGAAGGCGCCTCGTAGAATATCAGCGTCGCGGGGATCCGCGCGAGCGCGTTGGCGCGTTCGCGCCGCGCGGCGCTTCTGTGAGGCAGAAAACCCTCGAAGAAAAAACGGTTCGTCGGCAGACCCGAGAGGGTCAGCGCCGTCAGAGCGGCGGAAGGGCCCGGCAGGCTGAATACGAAAATCCCCGCCGCGACGGCTTCTGCGACGAGTTTGTAGCCCGGATCCGAGATCAGCGGCGTTCCGGCGTCCGAAATCAGCGCGAGGGCTTGTCCGTCGGACAGCCGCTCCAGTATCCGCGGTCGGGACTGGGCGGCGTTGTGCTCGTGATAGGCGATCAGCGGCGTCGCGATTTCGTAGCGGTTCGTGAGCCGGCGCGAAACGCGTGTGTCTTCGGCGAGGATGGCGTCCGCTGCGGCGAGCGTCGCGAGGGCGCGCAACGTGACGTCGCCGAGGTTGCCGATCGGCGTCGCGACGATGTGGAGGCCCGGCTCGATCGGATCTGCGACCGCCCTGGTCCCGAGCGCAGAGAAGAATCGCTGTCCCGCCGCTCGGACGGGGCGTATCGAAGGAGCCGAACCCCGCGTCGCCATGCCGTTTCATTCCTCCACGGCGTCGCCGAGCCGCGCGACGCCATCGCGGCACTCGCATTTTCCTTAGCACTTGGGAACGAAAATGCCACAATTTCTCGCGATTGTGGGTAGCTTCGCCGCATGCCGGACGAATGTCGACGAATGAGCATAGGGATGAGCATGGCCGTGATTCGTCGGTGCCGGGTCGTTTGGGGGAGGATTCATGTTAGGTGAAGCCTCGTTGAAATTTGCTAGCAGCGGCGGCGTTGCGCGAATGGCTCGGCTCGTCGCCGCGGTCGGCTTTGCGCTGACGCTCGCCGCGTGCAATTTGACGAGCGTCCCATTTGTCAACGACAACCCTCCGCCCCCGTCCTCCGCTCCGGTTCCACACGTTCAGTCGCAACCGCTCGGCGGCGGCGCCGCCACGGTCGGCGAGACCGTGGGGACAGGGCCGGTTCGCGTCGGCGCAATCCTTCCCCTGACCCAGAACGGCGATCCGAGCGTGATCGGGCAGTCGCTGCGCAACGCGGCCCAGCTGGCGGTCGAGGAATCCGGAGCGAGCGACATCACCTTGATGATCGTCGACGACCACTCGACGCCCGAAGGCGCCGCTCAGGCTGCGCAGCAGGTGGTGGGCGCCGGCGCCGAAATCATCGTCGGGCCGCTGTTCGCGGCCGATGTCGTGCAGGCGGCGCGGACGGCCAGATCCGCCAATCGGCCGATGATCGCGTTTTCGACCGACACGACCGTCGCCTCTCGCGGCGTCTACCTGCTTTCTTTCCTGATCGAATCCTATGTGGATAGAATCGTCGATTACGCGGCGACGCACGGCAAGAAATCGTTCGCGGTGCTGGCCCCGGAGAGCGACTATGGCAATGTCGCGGTGGCCGAATTCCAATCGGCGGCCGGCAGGCTCAACGCGCGCGTCGTGACGGTCGCGCGTTACTCGCCGGGACAGCCCGCCACCGGCGTGCAGGAGATCGCCGGCGTCGCCAAGGACATCGATGCACTCTTCATTCCCGAACAGGCTGAGGGAATGCCGGCGGTGAGCGCGGCTCTCGCCTCCAGCGGCCTCAAGCCTCAGATCCTCGGCACCGGCGTCTGGAACGATCCTCGCGTCTTGAAGTTGCCGGCGCTGCAGGGCGCATGGTTCGCCGCGCCCGATAGCGCCGGCTTCGCTGCTTTTTCTCAGCGCTACAGGGCCAAATTCAATAGCAGTCCCACGAGATTGGCCACGCTGTCGTATGACGCGGTCTCGCTCGTGGCGGCTTTGTCGCGAACGCAAGGCCCACGGCGTTTCAGCGAGGCGGCGTTGACCAACGCCTCGGGGTTCAACGGCGCCGACGGCGTATTCCGTTTCCACGCCGAAGGACGCAATGATCGCGGCCTCGCCGTCATGGAGATCAACAACGGCGAGGCGACGGTGGTAAGCCCGGCGCAGCATAGTTTCGCCGGGGGGTGAGGCTGGCGGGCGCCGCGTGGCGCCTTCGTTCATTGTCACGCGGACGTCGGCCGTGGTCGATCCCCGGACCGAGCCCGAAATAACCCGACGAACGAAGGCCTGCCGCTCGAGTGCGAGCCGCCGCGCTGCGATGGCTACCGCCAGGTCCAAGTCATCGTGGCCACGAGCGGAGCGTCGGGCGTGACGATCCGCGGGTTCGGCATGTTCAGCGAATTGGGCGGCGCCGTCCACGGTTCGACGCACACGCCGGCGTCTTCCCGGTCATAGATGATCCAGTCCTCGCAGTCGGAGCTGACGGTGAGTTCGAGCTCGCCCGGCCAGCGCACGACCGGGTCTGCGCGCAGGTCGCGGAAGCAGTAATCCCAGGGTCGCGGCGCCGGTTTGGTCAACTCGCCGCTGGGGAGGCCGGTGGCGTCGTTGGCCCACATCAGTCCCGGCTCCACTTCCAGTTCGAGTTCAGCGGAGGCCGGCGTCGCGGCCAAGCGGCGGACAAACCAAGGATGCCAGCCGACCGCCGCCGGCATGTCCACGCGCGCATGCACCTCGATGCGGAAAGACGCCCGCCCGCCACGTAGTTCGGTGCGCTGGACCACCCGGCACGGCCAAGGCCAAGGGTTGCCGAGTTCGATGCTCAGTTCACCGTCGCCGGTGACCTGCCACGGCCGATCGGTGACGAGCCCGTGCAAGGCGTGTGGCCCGCTGTTGGCGGTGAACCGGTATTGGGCGCCGCCGTAATTCAGGAGCGCGTCGCGCAGCCGGCCGACCCACGGCGCCATCACGAAGCTGCCCGAATGGAACAGGTCCTTGCCGTGCGCCACCAGCAGTTCGCGATCGCCGACTCGGAACGAGGCGAGCCGGCCGCCGTCGGCCGGGTCGATGGTCGCGGTGCATCCCTCGGCGGTCAGCTGCAGGGTCGCGGTCATTGCGAAGTCCACCCTCCGTCGACGACGAGCACGGTCCCGGTGACCATCCGGCCGGCATTCGAGGCGAGGTAGATGATCGCGCCGGCGACGTCGTCGGTGAGCGCGAACTGGCCGAGCGGGATCTTGCCGAGCACGGAGGCCCGCATCGCCGGCTCGTCCAGGATCGGCGCCGTCCCCGGCGTGTAGATGAAAGTCGGCGCGATGGCGTTGACGGTGATCGCGCGCTTTGCCCATTCGAGCGCGAGCGTCTTGGTCATCATGTTGAGGCCGCCCTTGCTGGTGCAGTACACGGCGGCGTCGGGCAGACCGACGAGTCCGCCCTGCGAGCTGATGTTGATGATGCGGCCGCCCCGGCCGGCCGCGGCCATCGTGCGGGCGACGGCCTGGCTCATGAAGAATACGCCGCGCAGGTTCACCGCCATCATCTCGTCCCAGTCGGCTTCGGTGACATCAAAGGCGGCGCGGGCGAAGCCCAGGCCGGCGTTGTTGACGAGCACGTCGATGGCGCCGTGCGCCGCAACGATGGCCGAGACGGCTTCGGTTATCGAAGCGACATCGCGCACGTCCAACCGTTGGGGGTGTACGGTAATCCCGCGCGACTGCGCCTCGGAGGCCAGATCGGCAAGGTCGGCGTCCGTGCGTACGGTCGGCACGACGACCGCACCAGTCTCAGCGAGCAAGACGGTCAGCTCGCGCCCAATTCCCTTCGACGCGCCGGTGACGACGACGACGCGCCCGCTGAGATCGAAGCGCCTCGCGGCGTGGTTGTTGCTGCTCGACAAAGAATTACCCCTTCCTGGAAGGTCGCCATAGCACAGCAGCGACCGTACCGCGTGCGCCGATCAGCCCTGCGCGACAAGCTGGGTCACTCGCTCGAGGTCGGCATCCGCGCTCGAGAACTTACCCATGACCCGGCCTCGCGCGAGCACGACGACCTCATCGGCCACTGACAACGCCTGCTGCAGATTGTGCATGATCAACATGACGGCCTGGC
The DNA here is from genome assembly GCA_036502445.1 of Roseiarcus sp. GTDB lineage: Bacteria > Pseudomonadota > Alphaproteobacteria > Rhizobiales > Beijerinckiaceae > Roseiarcus. The sequence goes on from DASXYQ010000478.1 coordinate 7,994, forward strand.
CGGAGTCTCGCGCGCGCCGCACCTGATCGAGCACTTGCTGGGTCTGGCGGACGGCGAGGGCGGCGGTCGGCTCGTCGAGGATCAGGCAGCGCGAACCGTAGGCGATCGCCCGCGCGATCGCCACGGCCTGCTTCTGCCCACCGGACAACGTCGCCGCCGGGTCGCTCAGCCGACGCCGCAGGTCGACGCCGAGCGCGGCCAGCGCATCTTTGGCGATGCGATCGGCCTCTTTCGCGTCGTAGATGCGCAGCGGGCCGAAGCGTTTCAGCGGTTCGTTGCCGAGCACCATGTTGCGCGAGATCGACATCAGTTCGCAGACGGCGAGGTCCTGAAACACCGTCGAAATGCCGGCCACGCGCGCATCGTGAGCGCTGCGCAGCGTGACCGGGCGCCCGTCGACCTCGACCGAACCCGACGTGGGTTGGTAAACGCCCGATAGCACCTTGATCAGCGTGCTCTTGCCGGCGCCGTTGTCGCCGAGCAGAGCCAGCACCTTGCCGGCGTGGGCCTCGATCGAGACTTCGCGGAGCGCCGTCACCGATTGGAATGTCATCGTGACGTCGCGCAGCGCGACGACGGGCACGATGGGGCCGGCGCCTCGTCGATCGCGTCGGCCCGTCGCGGCGCCGTCGAGTGGGGCGCCTCTCCCGGGCAGGGCGGTCTCATCGGCCACGATGATCGGCTGTTCGGGCGCGGGCCGATCGGGCGTCATCACGAAGCGATCGATGACCATGCGGTTGATCAGCAC
>DASXYQ010000479.1:0-3436 GCA_036502445.1 Roseiarcus sp.
CCAAGCGGTGACCGCGAGCGTGTGCGGGATCAGCAGGACCTCGAAATCCTCGCCCTCGACGGCATTGACCGTCAGCGAGGTCCCCTCGAGCGCGACTGAGCCCTTGGGCGCGATGAATCTGGCGAGCGCCGAGGGGACATGAAATCGAAAATGCGCCATGCTGTCGAAGTCGCGGCGCGAGCGGATCTCCGCGATGCCGTCGACATGTCCGCTGACGATATGGCCGCCCAGTTCGTCGCCCATTCGCAGCGCGCGCTCCAGATTGACCTTGTCGCCGGGTTGCAGGCTTCCGAGCGTCGTCACCGCGAGGGTCTCCGCGCCGACGTCGAACGTCAGGCGCGCGCCGGAATTCCGCGGCGCCGCCTCGACGACCGTCAGACATACGCCCGATATTGCGATCGAAGCGCCGAGAGCGATCGAGCCGGGGTCGTAGGCGCTGGCGAGCATGAGGCGGCTGCGCTCGCCCCGAGGCGCGATTTCAATAACTTCGCCGACGTCGCTGATGATTCCGGTAAACATCGCCTCTTCGCCGCGCTGAGTTCATTTTGAACATTAAGCAGGGTTCGCTCGGCTTGCCAACGGAGCGCCGCTTTTTCCGCAGCGCCGCGACAGTTCGCGGCGCCGCTGGTCAGTCGAGCCGCTCCCAGCGTCGCATCTCGTCCGACCCATAAGTGGCCGTCTCGCCTTCTGCCCAACGCGAGGCGTCCTCCAGCACGGCGCAGGCGTCCGGAGGAAGCGCTGGCAGGCCGCGCCGCGCCAAGGGCTTGATCGCCGTCAGCAGCGCGACCTCGTCCGCCAGCCCCGAACGGATCAGCCGCGCCGCGACGGTCGGGCCTCCCTCAGTGAAGACGCGGGTGACCCCGCGCGCGCCCAGCCAGCGGAGCGCCTGTTGGAGATCGACTTGCGCCTCGGGGCCGGCGTCCAGGCGCGCGACCTCGACGCCGCGCGCTCTCAACTGGGCCTCGTTTTCGCTCGAAGCCGCCAGCGTCGTCAGCACGACGGTCGGGTATTCGCGCGCGGTCGAACAGAGGCGTGACGACACGGGCAGCCGCAGCCGCGAATCCAGCACCACGCGCAGCGGCCGTTGATCGACCCCGGGCAGCCGAACGGTCAGAAGCGGATCATCCGCGATCGCCGTGCCGACGCCGACCATGATCGCATCGTGCATCGTCCGCATGACCTGGACGCGCAGATTGGCCGCCTGGCTCGTGATCGCGAGTCGAGCATCATGCTCGTCGCCCGCCGCATAGCCATCGGCGGTGCGCGCGAGCTTCAGCGTCACCATCGGCCGTCCACGCGTGACGTGCAGGATGTGGCCGCGATGATCGCGCCGAGCCGCCGCCGCGCCCGGCCCGACCAGGAGTTCGACGCCCGCATCGCGCAGCAGGGCGAGACCTCGCCCGGCGACGCGCGGGTCCGGATCCTCCAAAGCGCAAACCACCCGCGAGACGCCTGCGGAAACGACCGCCTGGGCGCAGGGCGGCGTCACGCCGTGATGCGAGCACGGCTCCAGCGTGACGTAGAGCGTCGCGCCGCGCGCGGCATCGCCGGCTTCGTCGAGCGCGCGTCTTTCGGCGTGCGGCCGACCGCCCGCCCCCGTGACGCCGCGGCCGACGACGACGCCCTTGTCGAGCAGCAGGGCGCCGACGGAAGGATTGGGCGCGGCGAGACCGAGGGAGCGCCGGCCGAAGGCGAGCGCGGCCCCCATCCAGCGCTCGTCTTCCGCCGGCTCGCGGTTCATAGCGGCGAGCGACGGTCTGTCGCGGACTCGACGGCGGGCGGCTCGGGCTCGGCTTCGAGTTCGCCGAGGATCGTATTGAAATCTCGGGCCTCGCGGAAGTTCCGATAGACCGACGCGAAGCGGACGTAGGCGACGTCGTCGAGGCTCTTCAGGCCTTCCATCACGAGTTCCCCGATCCGCTCGGTCGGAATGTCGGAGTCGCCCTGGTTCTCCAACTGGCGCACGATGCCGTTGACCATCCGCTCGATGCGCTCGGCCGCGACCGGCCGCTTGCGCAAGGCGATCTCGACCGATCGGACGAGCTTGTCGCGATCGAACGGCGCCCGCCGGCCGTTCTTCTTTACCACCATCAGCTCGCGCAATTGCACGCGTTCGAAAGTGGTGAAACGGCCGCCGCAATCCGAGCAGATGCGCCGGCGCCGGATCGAAGACGCGTCCTCGGTCGGCCGCGAGTCCTTCACCTGCGTGTCCAGACCGCCGCAATAGGGGCACCGCATGGGACCGAATCCCCTATATCGAGATCTGCCGTCAGATCGTCAGTAGATCGGAAAGCGTCGCGTCAGTTCGGCGACGCCAGCGCGAACGCGCGCCTCGACGGCAGCGTTGCCAGATTCGCCGTGCACCGCCAAGCCGTCGAGCGTCTCCACGACCAATTCGCCGACCTCGGCGAACTCCGCGACGCCGAATCCGCGCGAGGTCGCGGCCGGCGATCCCAGGCGAATGCCCGAAGTCACCATCGGCGAGCGCGGATCGAACGGAATGCCGTTCTTGTTGCAAGTGATATGGGCGCGCTCCAGGGCCGCCTCCGCGCTCTTGCCGGTCAATCCCTTCGGGGTCAAGTCGACGAGCATCAGGTGATTGTCGGTTCCTCCCGTCACCAACAGGAAGCCGCCCGAGAGAATCGAGGCCGCGAGCGCCTTGGCGTTGGCGACGACCGCATGGGCGTAAGCTTTGAACTCGGGCGTCAGCGCCTCGTGAAGCGCGACCGCCTTGGCGGCGATGACGTGCATCAGCGGTCCGCCTTGCATGCCGGGGAAGATCGCCGAATTGATCTTCTTGGCGAGATCCTCGTCGTTGGTCATTATCATGCCGCCGCGCGGGCCGCGCAAGGTCTTGTGCGTCGTGGTGGTCGCGATGTGGGCATGGGGGAATGGCGAGGGATGCGCGCCGCCCGCGACCAACCCGGCGAAGTGGGCGATGTCGACGACGAAATAGGCGCCGACCGAATCGCAGATCGCCCGAAACCGCGCGAAATCCCAATGGCGGGCATAGGCCGAGCCGCCGGCGATGATCAGCTTCGGCCGGTGCTCGCGCGCGAGGGTCTCGACCTGGTCCATGTCGATCCGGTGCGTTTCCCGATCGACGCCATAGGAGACAGGCTTGAACCATTTGCCGGACACGTTGACCGGCGAGCCGTGGGTGAGATGGCCGCCGGCGGCCAGATCCAGCCCCATGAACACATCTCCGGGCTGCATCAGCGCCAGAAACACGGCCTGATTGGCCTGGGAGCCGGAATTGGGCTGCACGTTCGCAAACCTGCAGGAGAACAGCCTGCAGGCGCGATCGATCGCCAGCTTCTCCGCGACATCGACGAACTGACAGCCGCCGTAATAGCGGCGGCCTGGATAGCCTTCGGCGTATTTATTGGTCAGCACCGAGCCCTGCGCCTCGAGAACCGCGCGCGAGACGAGGTTC
>DASXYQ010000480.1:0-10672 GCA_036502445.1 Roseiarcus sp.
CCCCCCCCCAACAGCCGCGCGGCACGCTCAACACCCGACAAGATGATCAGCGAGGCGGAGATGTTCGAACAATTGGCGCGCAGAGTGGCGACGCTCAGCCGGCCGACGTTCGACCACATCGTCGTTGACGAGTCACAGGACGTCAGCGTCACCCGACTGCGGTTTCTGGCCGCCCTCGGCGGCGGCCGTCCCAACGGCCTCTTCTTCGCCGGCGATCTCGGCCAGCGCATTTTCCAGCAGCCGTTCTCCTGGAAGGGGCTCGGCGTCGACGTACGGGGCCGCTCGACCACGCTGAAAGTCAACTACCGCACCTCGCACCAGATCCGCGGTGCGGCGGATCGCTTGTTGCCGACCGTAATCCGCGACGTCGATGTCCTCGCAGACGAGCGCAAGGGCACGGTCTCGGTGTTCGAGGGTCCGGAGCCCCTGATCGCGCTCTATCAGGATGAGGAGGCCGAGATCGAGGCGGCGACGAAGTTCCTGCGCGCGCTGGTGGCGGAGGGAGCGGGGCCCGGCGAGATCGGGGTCTTCGTCCGCGACGCCGCCCGATTGCCGCGCGCCCGACGGGCCGTCGAAGCCGCAGGCCTGGATTTCGTCGAGGTCTCCGGCCAAAGCGCCAGCGATGGATCGAGGGTCTCGATCGGTGCGATGCATTTCGCCAAGGGCCTCGAATTCAAAGCCGTCGTCGTCATGGCCTGCGACCAAGACGCGCTGCCGCTGCGGGAGCGTGTGCAAGCCGCCGGCGACGAGGTGGAACTCGAAGACGTGTACGAGGGCGAGCGCCAGTTGCTCTATGTCGCCTGCACGCGGGCGCGTGACCGGCTGTTCATCACGGGCGTCGCGCCGGGTTCGGAGTTTCTCGCCGATCTCCAGCCTTGAAGTACTTGCAGTCTCCATCTGTCACGCGGCCCAGTTCGCCCTCGAAAGCGGGCGCCATCTTGCCGCGCCTTGGTTACTGCGGGGTCGAGAGGGCGTGGATGAAGGCGTAGGCGACGATCGGGATGGCGATCAGGACATAGACGCGCAGCGCCACCAATAGCGCCAACACGCCTCGGCTGAGGACGCGGCGCGGATAGGGGCGCTTGGTCGCGGCCAACTGGGCGGGTTCGAGCGCGCTGACGAGATCGGGATCGTGCGCCACGGAGCCTCTCCTATTTCCCCAACAGATTCGGGAACGCCGCGATGACGCCGTAGAGCGCGCCAACCACGGCGATCGCGACCGTGATCGTTCCGCCCGCCAGATTGGCCAGCGGGCCATTCGCCAGGTCGCCCATGATCTCGCGGTCGTTGGCCAGCAAGAGCAGCAGCAGGAGCGCCGGAGCCATCAGCAAGGTGGCGATGACGTTGACCGTCAGGGTCATGGCGAGCAGCGGCGCGCCCGGGATCAGGACGACGCCGGCGGCCAGCATGGTGGAGACGATCGCCACGCCGTAGAAGAGACGGCCGCTGGCGAAATCGAGGTTGAGGCTGTGCCGGGCCGAGGCGTTTTCGGCCGCCGCTGCCGTCTCGGCGAGCGAATATGACGAACTGGTGGAAATCGTCATCGCGGCGACGAGCCCCGCCTCGAGCATGCCGAGCGCGAAAAGGGTGGCGCCTGTGGAGCCGATAAAGGGCTTCAGCGCTGTAGCGAAGTCGGCGCCGTTGGCGAAATTCGAGACGTCGACCTTCGCGGCGAACAGCGTCGACGTCGCTACCAGGGTCGCGATCGCGGCGACCGCGGCCAACGCGGCGCCGATGGCGGTGTCGAGCCGGCCTTGCGGCAGGTCCGCCTTGGTCAGACCCTTGTCGACGACGGCGCTCTGCTGAAAAAATATCATCCACGGCGTCACCGTCGCCCCGACGTTGGCGAGAATCAGGGTCACGAACGCGGTGGTGAAGCCGCCCGGCAGCGGGCCCCAGGTGGCGAGCGCGTGCGCCAGCGCCGCGCCATCCGGATGCGACAACAGCGCCGCCGGAACGAACAGCAGATTGAACGCGGCCAGGCCCATCAGCGCGCGTTCCCAGGTCGCATAGCGCTGAAAAGCCAGCGAGCCGATCACGAGCGCGACGCCGATCGCGACCGACAGCCAGGACGGCAGGCCGAAATAGAGGCCGCCCGCCTGGATCGCGATGAACTCGGTGACCAAGGTCAGCAAATTGCCGAACACGAGGTCGCCCATCGCGAAATAACCCCAGAACGGGCCGAAGCGCTGAAAGATGAGTTCGGCATGGCCGCGATGCGTCGCGACGCCCAGCCGCACCGTCATTTCCTGAACCACGAACGCCATCAGGAAAGTGAGCAGGATGAAGGGGGCGAAAAAGCCGATGCCATAGGTCGCGCCGGTGGTCGCGTAGGAGACCATGCTCGGACCGTCGTTCTCGCCGAGCATGACCAGCACGCCCGGCCCCGCCAACAGCCAGAGCAGCCGCAGCGACCGCTTGGCCGCGCGGCTCTTCAGCACTTTCAGACGATCCTGCGCCCGCAGAATATCCTCGTGAGTGAAGCCCGCCTCGGCGCCGCCGCCCGGGAGCGTCGTTCGCCCGAGGTTCCACACATTCTCGTTCATGGCGCCTCCAACGTCCTTCGCGGTCCGCCGTCGCGGCCTCGCCCGCGCGGCTTGGTGTAGCTGAGGCTACAAGTATGTCAATGAGCAAGTTTCCGATGAACAGGTTCCACTTCGCCGCGCCCGGTTTCGAGCGCGGCGAGGGGAAGCTGGGGAGGCAGCCTCGGGGCCGGCGCTGGTCCATGCGACCTGCGTTGAAGCAACGCGCCGCAGCGCAATTTCGATGAGCTACAAGAGAGCGCTCTTGCGCAACCGTATTTTTGCCGTCTTCGCCCGATACCCGCAGCTAATCTATGTTGGCGGCAAAAGCTTTTGGCAGCCGCGCTCTTCATAGATTTGCCATTTCATTTTTCGTGGACGGCTTCGTCGTGCGCTGAACGGAAATGGCTCGAGCCAGCCATTGAGGGCGATTGTGACGCACGCATGTCGCGGTTGCGGACGGTCGTTCCACGAACGGGAGAGTGAGATTGAGGTTCCGACATATTTTTGCGTGCGCGGCGTTGGTGCTTGTGAACGGCGCGGCGGCCCACGCGGCGTCTAAACTCTCATGGGACGGCACCTGGGCCGGAACGCTGAACAACGAACCGGTTTCGGTCACGATCGCGGAAGGCAAGGTGGTGGGTTACACGATCCGCGGCTTTTCGCCGCTGCCGATCGAGTCCGCGAGCGTCAGCGGCCGCTCGGTTTCGCTGGTAATCGGCGCGGCCTATCGCGTGACGATCACGAAAAAGGGCGAGAAAAATGCGGTGGGCCTCGCTCACGGCCCGCTGGGCGACGGCGTTGCCTCGCTGATCCGGCAGTAGCGCCGCTCGCCGTTGGACCCGGACGCGCCGGCCCGCTCCCCGCCTCCCGCCGCAAAAGCTGGGCTGGACGGCGCGGGCCTCGCCTAGTCGTCGCGGCCTCGAGACGCCCGCGAGTGCGCGGCCGCCTCGACCCGCGCGAGCCCCCTCAGAGTCAGCCAGAGGGCGATTGAAGTTACAGCGATGGGAAGCAGTTCGGTCATGACGCAACAGATTCAAGCGAAAAAATTAAATATGGGTTAACGCCCGGCGACCGAGAGCCCGCTCGTCCGTCGCTCCACGATCGGCGGCTTCCGATCCGCCGTCGCGGGCCGCGTCACGGTGCAAGAGACGCACCCCGCGGGGAGGGGAAACTGACGGCGCGTGATCTCCCCCCGTTTACGTCGGTACATGCAGTTTGCTCCAAGCTCCCATCGCTTCCCTTGGCTTGCCGCGCTACAAGCCCCCGCATGTCGCCCATAATCTCCATCGCCGCCCTCACCAAAAAGTACGCCTCCGGCCTCGTCGCGCTCGACGCGGTCGACCTCACGATCGACAAGGGCGAGATTTTCGCGTTGCTGGGGCCCAATGGGGCGGGCAAGACGACGCTGATCGGGGTGGTCTGCGGCATCGTCTCTTTGACTTCGGGGCGGGTTCTGGTCGCCGGACATGAAATCGCGCGCGAATATCGCGCAGCGCGCTCGAAGGTGGGGCTGGTGCCGCAGGAGATCGCGCTCGACATATTCTCGACGGTCTGGAGGACCGTGCGCTTCAGCCGCGGCCTGTTCGGCCGCCGCCCCGACGACGATTATCTCGAGCAGCTGCTGCGCGACCTTTCGCTCTGGGAGAAACGCGACAGCCGCGTCGTCGAACTGTCCGGCGGAATGAAAAGGCGCGTGATGATCGCCAAGGCGCTCAGCCATGAACCCGAAGTGCTGTTCCTCGACGAGCCCACGGCGGGCGTCGACGTCAACCTCCGGCGCGACATGTGGGCGCTGGTCCGCAGATTGCGCGACAAGGGCGTCACGGTCATTCTGACCACGCATTACATCGAGGAGGCCGAAGAGATGGCCGACCGCGTCGGCGTCATCAACGGCGGCCGCCTCGTGCTGGTCGAGGAAAAGACGGCGCTGATGCACAAGCTCGGCAAGCGGCGGCTGACGCTCAGGCTACACGAGCCCATGGCGGCGTTGCCGTCTTCGCTGGCCAACTGGCCGCTCGCGCTCGAGGACGGCGGAAAACGGCTGACCTACACCTTCAACGCCGACGCCGAGGGCGGCGGCGGCATTCCGATCCTGCTGCGGCGGCTCGGCGAGATCGGCGTTGATTTCACCGACCTCGAAACTTCGACCAGCACGCTGGAGGATATTTTCGTCGGCCTGATCGGGCGCGCCGCGTGAGCGACTCCCTGCCGATCAACCCCGAGGGCGTATGGGCGATCTACCGCCAGGAGATGGCCCGCACGCGGCGCACCATCTGGCAGAGCGTGGCGGTGCCTGTCATCACGACCGCGCTGTATTTCGTGGTGTTCGGCGGCGCGATCGGCTCGCGCATCCAACAGGTCGGCGGCGTCAGCTACGGCGCCTTCATCGTGCCGGGATTGATCATGCTGTCGCTCCTGACGCAGAGCATCTCGAACGCCTCGATCGGCGTCTACTTCCCGAAATTCACCGGCACGATATTCGAGATTCTTTCCGCTCCGCTGTCTTCTGCCGAGATCGTGTTCGCCTATGTCGGCGCGGCGGCCACCAAATCGGTGATGATAGGCCTCATCATTCTGGCGACCGCGACGCTGTTCGTGCCTGTGCAAATTCTCCACCCGTTCTGGATGATCGCCTTCCTCCTGCTGACTTCGATCGCCTTCAGCCTGTTCGGCTTCATCATCGGCATCTGGGCGAAGAATTTCGAGCAGCTCGCGATCATTCCCTCTCTGATCGTGACGCCGCTGACCTTCCTTGGCGGCTCGTTCTATTCGATCGACATGCTGCCGCCGTTCTGGCGCGCCGTCAGCCTGATCAATCCTGTCGTCTATCTCGTCAGCGGTTTCCGCTGGAGTTTTTACGGTCAGGGCGACGTCGGCGTCGGGATCAGCCTCGGCTTCACGGCGCTGTTCATCGCGGTCTGCCTCGTCTTGCTCTGGTGGATTTTCCGCACCGGCTGGCGACTCAAGCCGTGAGTCGTCTGGATCGTCATTGCGAGGAGCGAAGCGACGAAGCAACCCAGGGGCCGCGTGATGTGGCTCGTGGGTTGCTTCGCTGCGCTCGCAATGACGGTGTGACCCTGCGCTAGGTCGATTGCTCCCCTGCGGGGGCCCTCGCCGGCGCGAGCCCGTGGACCTGCTCCACCAGCAGCACCGGGAAGCGCGCGTCGAGCCCCCGGATCTCAACTTCGTCGATGGCGAGGCCCGCGAGGGAAAGTCCGGCCGCGATGGCGCATTCGCCCGAAACAGCGAGTGCGACGTTTCTCGCCTTCGCCAGACTCTCGAGCCGGCTCGCGATATTGACCGCCGGCCCGATGACCGTCGGCAGCGCCGCCGCGCCCCAGCCGATCCGCCCGATCACCAGCCGGCCGCCGTGCAGGCCCATCGCGAGCCGGAGCGGCTCGGCGATTTCGTCTGCGAGCTGGCGATTGACTCCTCCCAGGGCATCGTCGATGGCGACGACCGCCTCGACCGCCGCGTGGGCCGCGCCGGGCAGGCCGTTTGGATGTTCGAACACGGCCATCAGCCCGTCGCCGATATATTTGTCGACGCGGCCGCCCGCCGCCTCGATCGCCTGCCCAACCCCCGCGAAGAAACTGTTGAGAATGTGCACGATGTCATAGGCGAGCATGGCCTGACTGAGCCGCGTGAAACCCCTGATATCGACGAACAGCACGGCTGCCTCGCGGTCGACGCCTGCCGCCTCGAAGCCGCTCGCCAGCGGCGCCAGGAATTGCGCCGTGGGCTTCAGGAGCAGGGCGACCATCAACGGTCCGTTCGGGCGGATCTGGCAGGCGAGCCGCACGTCCGGCGGCGCGCCGATCCGCCTCAGCAGGCGCTGTTCCGCTTCGGCGGGCGGCGCGAGCCCTTCGCCGCCCTCCACGATCCTCACGCGGCAGGTGGAGCATCGCGCCTTGCCGCCGCAGACCGACAGATGCGGCACGCGGTTGGCGCGGCTGATCTCGAGCAGCGTCGGGCCGAACGCGGATCTCACCGTCGGGCCGCCGGCGTAGACGACCGGAAATTCGGCTGAGCGCCGGACGACGAGAAGCCGCAAGGCCAGGATGGCGACCGTCAGCGCGACAAGGCAGAGGTACGCCACCTTCGCATCGGCCGCATGGGCGTCCATCGCCGCGCGCGTCGCGGCCGAAATCCCCGCCGCCGATTCGATTGCAGGTTGCCCGGCCGGGTCCGCCGCCGCCAGCCTCGCCGCCTCGCGCCCGGCGACCACGAAGCCGGCGAGCGCGGCCGCGGGGATCAGCGCCGCGAACGCCGCCAGCACGTGCGAGGCGGCGCGATACCAGCTCTCCCCGCGCAGCCAATAGTGCAGGCCGAGACATCCGTGCAGCCAGACCACGATGATCAGCAGCGTTTGTCCGCTCAACTTTGCCGGCCACAGCAGGGGCAGGATCGCGGGATACGCCGCTGCAACGCCCAGCGAGCGCGGGCCGACGCCCGCCTCGAACAGATGGTTCATGAGCAGGTACGGAATCACCAGGCCGGAGAGGCCTTGCAAGACTTCGGCGCGCCGGAGCCGCAGGGTTCGCAGCCGCGCGAGCTTCCAGAGCGCCAGACCCGCATGGGTGAGCAATGAGGCGGTCAGCACGACAAATCCGGGCGGGGAGCGGGTGACCGCGAGCCGCCAGTGCTGCACCGTCGCCATCGCCTCGAGGCTCCACAGCCCGACGGCGTGGTTGAGCAGATGCGTCGCCACGAAAGCGAACAGGACGAGGCCGGTCCAGAGCCGCAAGCGGTCCCGCGCCGTGCCCGACCAAAGCAATCGCATCGAGGCTCCCGCTCTTCCATCCGCCGCGCCGGAGCGGCGGCGGGCGCGCGTATTTACCAGCTCTTTATCCTCTCCCCGTTCCTACGGGGAGGGCAGAGCGACGTGGCGGAGAATTTTGAGGGGGTCGTGGACGTCGTCGAGAGTCGCTAATCTGGAGAAAACGTAAACAGGGGAAGGGCGATGCCAAAAATCGAAGCCGAGCGGCTGACCGCACAGCAGAAGAAGTGGTTCGCCTCGATCCGCGAGGGCCTCCAGCGGGAGACGGGCAAGTCGCTCGCCGAATGGGTCGAAATCGCAAAGACTTGCCCGGAGACCCGTCCCCGCGCCCGGTTGAAATGGTTCAAGGAGAGGCACGGCCTGCTGCAGAACCGCGCCTCCTACGTGCTGGGCGAGGCCTTCCCGTCGGGCGCCGGTTGGGACGAGCCGGATAGGCTCCGAAACGCCCTGTGGCCCGATCCCGCTCAACGGGCGATCCTGGATGCGGTCGAGAGGGGCGTGCTGAAACTGCCCAAGGTGGTGGTCGGCCAGCGCAAGAGCTACTCCGCCTGGTCGAACGCCTACCAGTTCGCGGCGCTGCGGCCGCTCAGGGGCGGCGGCGCCGTGTTGGGGCTTGCCGTGCCGCCGGACGCGGCGCCGCGGCTCGAGGCCTCGAAGAACGATGGCTGGTCGGAGCGGCTGAAAGCGCGGATGAAGCTGGCCTCTCCAGATGACGTCACCGGCGAGGTCGAGGCGCTGCTGCGCCGCGCCTGGGAACAGTCGTAGCCGCCTCGTTTCCGATCAACTATCGCTGCCAGCGAGGGGCGCGACGCCGGGATGAGAAATCGCATCCATGCCCGTGGCCGTGATTGGAGCCTCGACGATGAAGAGGTACGAACCCGCCGAAGCGACCGCGATCAGCGCGCCGATCACCAGCGCCGGCACGAACGTTCCGGTCGACTGGACGATCAGACCGGTGACGGTGGGCGCCAGCGCGCCGCCGAGATAGCCGCCGAAATTCTGCATGGCGCCGATCGAGGCGGTGCAGTTGGTCGGCGCGGCGACCGAACTCAGCGCCCAGGCGCAGGTGCTGGTGAGATAGACGAGGAACAGCGCCGCCGAGATGAAGGCGATCGCCAGCGCGTCGCTGCTGACGTAGGCCGCGGCCATCGTGCAAGCCGCCGTGCCGAGCAGGGCGATCGCGGCCGGATACTTGCGGCTCTCGATCGGCCTGACGCCGCGGCGCACCAGAAAGTCCACGACGAATCCGCCCGTCACGCCGCCGACGACGCCCCAAGCGAAGGGAACGGCCGCCGCCCAGCCGGTGAATTTCACGCTCATGTGCCGCTCGATTTCGAGATAGCCGGGCAACCAGGCGGTGTAGATCCAGGTCAGATAGATGCAGCCGAAATAGCCCAGGATCATGCCCCAGGTGGTCCGGAAGCGGAACAGCAGCCGCCACTCGCGCAACGTGACCTTGGTTCGCTGACCCGGCGGGTCGCCCTGCGTCCGATAGCTATTTTCCTCAGCAGTCAGTTCGACCTCGGTCGGGTTGCGATAGACCAGAAACCATATCGCCGCCATGACGAGACCGGCGACGCCCATGATCATGAACATCGTCCGCCAGCCGAAGTACAGCATCAGGAAGGTGAGCAGGGGCACAGCGATGGCCGTGCCTAGCGAGGAGGCGCAATTGAAGATGCCGGTCGCGAGCCCGCGATCGCGTGGATTGAACCAGTCCCGCACCACGCGCGCGCAGGTCGGGAATTGCGGCGCCTCGCCGATGCCGAGCAGGATGCGGGCGCCGAAGAACTCGCCGAACCCCCGAACGAATCCGCCCAGCACCTGCGCGAGGGACCAGAGGCTGAGGCCGCAGGTCAACAGGATCCGCGGCCCCAATCGGTCGACCATCGCCCCGGTCGGCAGTTGTGCGAAGGCATAGGACCACAGGAAGGCGGAGAGCAGATAACCCATATCCGCGATCGACAGCCCGAGGTCTTCGCGAATCAGCGGATTGGCGACCGCCAAGGTCGCCCGGTCGACGTAGTTGATCATGCCGGCTACGACCAGCATGGCCAGCGCGACGCGCTGGATCGACTTGATTCGCCCTGTCGCCATCAGCATCGTGGACATTTCATTCCTTCGCCCTGTTTGGCCTCATCGCACAACCCTCACCGAATCGTACGGCTGAGGCCGTTGGGCGAATGTCGCCATTCGATTCGAATTGCGCAACCCAATCCTGCCCGCTTCCGCCGCGCAGGCGAAGGTCATGCAACCTGACCTTGCGGAAGCACAACCATCCCGCGGGTGACTCGGGGATCGGGCGAAGCGAGGCGTATCCAAACGAAATCAACATGATATGATAGTCAAAGACAAATCTAATTTATTTTGCGACCGATTTTTTGCAACCCCTTGCCGGTGCGTCCGCGAGAGTGTATGCTCGCAAAGGTAGAAAAATACACGCGAGCTAGCCCCCAGGCTGGCTAGATCGCCGCCATCTTCGTGCGGCCTCGACGAGGGAGGCCGGCCCTCGAGGAGATGCGGCGATTACAAGGCGAGAGGTGCGTGAGCCGATCCATTGCTCACGGCTCATAAGGTTCTTTGGATCATTACACACATTGACGACCGAGCGCGAACGCCACGATCGCTCGGTTGAACGATACGCTTTGAACAAAGCATTTTTGGACGGGACAAAAGTGGGAAAGAGAACTCGGAAATCAGAAACTGCAAAAAGTGCTTTCCGCGCTTTTTCCCATCGGCTAATTACGCCCTGGGGAATCGTCATTCCCTTACGGAAAGTCTCGTCACAAAGGAGGCCAGATAATATGCCCAGGATAAGCCCAAAAAACGAAAATACGCCAAGGGACGAGCCCACGCCCGAACGAAATTACGAACGCAACCCGGTCGATGTTCATGTGGGCGGTCGGGTCCGGAAGTTCAGGATTTCTGCCGGAATGAGCGAATATGAACTGCGCACGGCTCTCGGGGTGACCGCTGAAAAAATGCACGCGTACGAAAGCGGGGCGATGCGGATTGGACCCGGCGTGTTGTATGAAGTATCCAAGCTGCTGAATTGCCCGCCGACGGCATTTTTCGAGGCTATGAATCTGGGAAGCAGCGCAGGGTAAGCTTTTGCGCGCTGGACATTTGAGGAATGCCGACCTCGGAACAAATAAAACTTTATTGGCTAAAGTGGATCGACAGGCAGTATGCCAAAGCCGATCCATCGCATGTAAAAATGCGCCCTGAAGTCTCGAAACCCGGGAAAGACACGGGAGCCGTAGAGGACGCTACGGAACAGAAGCCAGCCAACAAAGTATTTCGTTTGGCAATTGTTGCGAGTGCAAATAGCTCAACGGGAGGAAGAAAGCGCTGAACGCCGGCGTCT
>DASXYQ010000481.1:0-6288 GCA_036502445.1 Roseiarcus sp.
ATTTGCGGGCATGAGGATCAGCACGACAAAAATGGCCCGCGCGCGGACCGCCGACTAGTGATCCGCGATGATCGAGCGCGTTGGTCGCAGTGAAACGCATGCGGCGTCGCGAACGCTCCCCCAAAGAGACGTAGGAAACAATCATGACGATCAAACAAATGTGTAAGGCCGACCTCACGCGATTCGCGATTTGCGGTGGGGCTGGACTGCTTGGACTGCGGTTGAGCCGCGGTGGTAGTTGTTGGTCGAAGGGTGAGTAGTTGGTTGGAGCTGGGGTGGGAACCCTCCAAAGCGAAAGGGGGTTTGCCCAATATTCAAGCGTTCATGCCTGTGCCATGTTGTCCTCGTTGGTCGCGCCACACGGTTCGACACCCTTTTGGAGAACATGAACATGAACGCCTTCAAGAAAATCCTCGTCGTGATCGCCGCCGCCGCCACGCTCGGCGCGACCGGCCTCGCCTCCACCCAGGCCTCCGCCAATGGCTACGGCTATGGTTACAGCTCGTACGGCGGGTATGGCTACAATAGCCAGCCATCGTACGGCTACAACAGCTACTCCTCCTACGGCTACAGCTCCTATGGTTATGGCCATCAGAGCTACGGCTATGGCTACGGCCGCCGCTACTGATAACGACCGAATTTCCCGGCTTCCATCCCTTACGCCAGGCTCTCGCGGCCGCCGACGCGGCTTCGGGGACCGTGCGTCAGGAGATGGAAGCCCGGGGTCCGGCATGCCCTGTTCCCTAGGGAACTGCGTCCCGGCGGAACCCGCCTTACTGGTGAACCCAGTCGTGCCGTCGATAGTTAGACCCAAGAAGACCACGGCCTGAACGGACGATAGGAGACAAGCCATGCGACATTTTCACACCGACTCGCACTTTCGTCTCGCTATTACGGCTCTCCGGGATTCGGACGGCTATGTCGATACCCTGCTCGGATTGGCTCGGGACCAAATCATGGCGTCGATCTCCCCAAGGCCTTCGCGCACTCGTGGCAATCTCGTTCCGCGAAATCGCTCGGTCGGAAGCCGAACGAATTTGCATTGACATCCAGCGGACAGCAGCGATTTTTCTTTGGGAAAAGCGAAACCCGAGGTACTTTGTTTCCATGTCGCCCAACGATCACAACCCCTTTACCGCGCCCGGGCTGGCTCTTCGAGCCGCCGCGCAGGCGAAAAGTTTGGAGATGGACGTTTTGGGTTTTTGAGGCTTGCAACCCCTTGAAATCGCACAAAACGGCCAAAGGAATCTTTGGAAATCCTTGGACAGAAACAGCCTAGATTTGGAAAGGTTTGGCAAAAGCTTGGAGGAGGCAAATCTACGTCTATATAGAGGTAAATAGCGCTACGTGTTCGCCGATCTGAAGCCCCTCAGTGCGACGGCCCCGTGATCACTCCGAATACGGCGAGCACCACCCCGAGCGCCAGCAAATCCATCAGACCCCCTGATATCACCAGCGGCCTCACCCACCAGCGATCGCCGAAGCGCCGCGACAGCACGGGCTTGCGCGCGGCGGGGAGGGCAAGACCGGCGAGATCGGCGCGGCGTACGCGCCGGACCGCCGACTGGATGGCGAAGCGCGGCCATAGAAAGATCGCCGCCAGGCGCGCCGCCAGCAATACGGCGACAGGCGCCACCGCCTCGGCCCCATGAAGCCACGGATGGTCCCAGAACGGGCGATCCAAGTCGAGCGCCCGCAGCACGAGGCCAGCCAAGACGAATGTCGCGAAATCGAGCGCGAGCACGACGCCCGCCAATCGCGGCGCGTCCAGATTGGCGGAGACCACGGACGGGACGATGGTCGCGCGCCAGGCGATGCGTCCGACCGGGCGCCATCGGCGCCGGTGATGCCGCCAAAGGAAATCGTAGTCCTCGATCAGCTCGCGGCTTCCCAGCACGACGGCGCGGTCCTCCTGGGGGATCAGCGGAATGCTGCTCTCGGAGCGATACGCCGCCGACCCGAGGGCGCGACGCCGGGCGACTTCGCGCGTCGCCGTCACCGCGTTGAGCCAGTCGGCCAGCCCGCTGAGGTTCAGGGCGGAGGGTCGTTTCGATCCCACCGGCTGGCGCAGCAGATCGAATTCCTCCTCGAGCCGGCCGAGCACGGCAATTATCTCGGGGCGAGGATGTCCCTTGGATTCGGCCAGCGGCGGCAGCCTGGCGGCAAACAACGCGACGAGTTCGCGTCGCACGGTTTCGCGTTCGAGAATCGCCAGCGCGCCGGCGCGGCGCAGGATTTCCTCCCAGGTTTCGAGGCTCCAGAAGACGCCGTCGCCCTCGCGGTTCAGCGCCAGCCAGCGCGCGCGCAGCGCCGCGACCGCGTCGGGCGCGGCGCCCGGCGGCGCCGGCTCGAAATCGACGCGCGGGGCGCGCCAGCTCCAGTCGTCGGCGGGCGGGGCGCGAGGCTCGGGCGGCGGCAGGACGGGGGTCGGGCGGTGCGTCCGCCAATCGGGCGTGTGGAATCCGCCAGAATGCGGCTCGTCCTTGGGCGGCGCGGACATCTCCGCCCCCATGACCACGCGAAACGGGCGTCGGCCCAGATCGGCCGCTTCCTTCGGCTCCCGCTCGTCGTCCGCGAAAGCCTCGGGCGGCGGGGGGACGCGTTCGCGCCAGGCCAACGCTTGTTCGCGCGCCGCCAGCAGCCGCTGAAAACCCTCGGGGTCGTCTTCGGGGCGTGTTTCGCGCAGTTTCTTGGCGTAGGCTCGCAGAACCGCGCGTTCGTCGACAGTCGGCGTCAGACCCAAAATGGTCCAGCAGTCCACGGCGTCACGACCAGCTTCGCTCGAAACCGTCGAGCGCCGCGCCGAACCGCGTTCGCAATCCGGCGACGTCGCGCAACTGCTGATCGAGCAGAGCCTGCTCGAAATCGCCGAGCAGGCTCTTGATGCGCTCTCGATCGGCGCCGAGACTTTCGGCGTAGAGCCGCTCGGCGCGCGCGATCAGGGCGCGGTTCTCGGCCTGGTCGCGCGGGGGCGATTTGATCTCGGCCAGAGCCTTGAACCGGGCGGCGAGTTCTTCCGCGCTGAGGTTGGCGGCATTGCGGAACACGCGGCTTTCCTTCTGACTCGTGGAGACCGCGGTCACCTCGACCTCCAACGCGCCGTTGACGTCGTACGTGAAGCGCACGTCGATCGCCTCCCGCCCCGCGGGCCCGGCCGGCACGCGAACCCTGATGTCCCCAATCTTGATGTTTTGCGCGGGGCGCAGGTTCTCGCCCTGGTAGACCTCGATATTGATCGAGGTCTGGTTGTCGTCGACGGTGAAGTAGCGGCCCGAGCGGCTGATCGGGACGACGGCGTTGCGCTCGATCAACGGCGACATCGCCCGGCCTTCCGGCGCGGTCGTGTCGCGGACGGCGATGCCCAGGGTGAACGGGCAGACGTCGGTCATCACGACGTCCTTCAACGCGAAGTCGCGAGCCATGAGGCCGGCCTGAACGGCGGCTCCCATCGCGATGATGTGGTCGGGACGCGGATGCGCGAGCGGAAAGCGCCCGAACAGGCGCGCGGCGAGGGCGCGCACCATCGGCATCCGCGTGGCGCCGCCGACGAGCACGATCTGGTCGATCTCGTGCGGATTGACCCGGGAATCGGCGACCGCGCGCTCGATCGGCGCGCGCAAGCGGCGGAGCAGCGGCTGCGCGGCCTCCTCGAATTCGGCCCGCGTCACGATCCCGGTGCGGTCCTTGCCGGCGAGCGCGAGTTCGTAAGCGGCATGGTCCTGCGTGGTCAGCGCGAATTTGATCCGCTCCGCCTCGCGCAGCAGACGCGCGAGGTCCTCTTTGGGCAGCGCGTCGGGATCGAGTTGATCGCGACGCGCGATCAGGGAGACGAGCGCATCGCGAAAATCATTGCCGCCGAGCAGCGAATCGCCCGCCGACGCGCGCACCTCCATGATGCCTTCGAACTTGTGCAGCAAGGATACGTCGAAAGTGCCCCCGCCCAGATCGAGAATGAGAAAGCGCCCCTCCTCGACCGATTCCAAACCATGCGCGAGTGCGGCGGCGGTCGGTTCGTTGACTAGGCGCTCGACTTCGAGCCCCGCCAACCGCGCCGCGTCGAGCGTCGCCTTACGCTGGGGATCGCTGAAATAGGCGGGGACGGAAATCACGGTCTCGCCGATGGCGCCGCCGGCCTGGTTCTCGGCGTCCTCCTTCAGCGAGCGCAGCACCAGCGCCGACAATTCCTCCGCGCGGTAGAACTTGCCGGCCAGACGCGCGCCGGCGCCCGATCCCATCCAGCGCTTGAACGAGGCGATCGAGCGATCCGGATGCGTGACGAGCCGATCGACCGCCGGGCGCCCGACCAACACCGCTCCGTCGTCCGCGATCGAAACCGCCGAAGGCGTCAGCGTGTCGCCGAGCGCATTGGAGATCAACCGCGGCCCCTCGTCGGTCCAAGCCGCGATGAGCGAATTGGTCGTGCCCAGATCAATTCCCGCAATCTTCATGCTCGTCTCGGATCGGATGGCGCTTTGGCCGGTCGGCGGACTTTTCCGATTTCTGGCGGGGCTTGTCTACAAGCAGCTTTGCGGCGGAGTAACGACGGGCGCGCCGAACTCCGATCCATGGTGTAGGCTTGGAATTGACCTCGAGGAGAGTTTTCATGCCCCGCACGAAGATCGGCGTTGCGCGAGCGCTGCTCGGCGAATTGGAGCGCTGGGTCATCATCGAGACGCCGACGTCGGACGCGGCGCGCGTCAACGCTCTGATGGATTTCGCGGTCGGCGGATTGGCCGAGGCTGGCGTCGCGTTCACGCGGATCCCCGGTCGCGACGGCTATGGCGACAACTCGATCGCTCGCATCAACCAGCGTCCGGGGGTGAAGCCTATCCTCGTGGTCGGCCACTTGGACACCGTCTGGTCGACGGGAACATTGGGAACTATGCCTTTTCGAGTCGACGGCGATCGCGCTTACGGCCCCGGCATTTTCGACATGAAGGCTGGCAGCTTCGCCGCCGTTTATGCGGTGCGCGAGATAGCGCGACAGCGCGTGCCGACCAAGCGGCCGATAACCCTGTTGCTGACTTCCGACGAGGAAGTCGGCAGCCCGACCAGCCGCGCGATCATCGAGGCAGAGAGCGTCGAAGCGGCGCTCGCGCTGATCCTGGAGGCGGCGGGACCTGGAGGCGTCTGCGTGACGGCGCGCAACGGCGTCGGCCGCTTTACGCTACAGGTGCACGGCGTCGGCTCTCACGCAGGCAGCGCGTTCGGCGATGGGGCTTCGGCGGTCGTCGAACTCGCGCACCAGATTCTGCGCCTGCACGGCATGGTCGACCCGTCCAGAGGAATTACCCTGAACGTGGCGCCCATTCAGGGCGGGTCGCGTCCCAACGTAATCGCGGCCGAGGCGACCGCGGAGATCGACCTTCGGGTCGTGAGCGCCGCGGACGGCGAACGTATGACAGCCCTGATCCTCGGGCTTCAGCCCGTCGACCCACGCTGCCGTCTGACCGTCACCGGAGGCATGAACCGGCCGCCCTTTGCGGAGAGCGTCGCCGGGCTCGCGCTCTACGGCCAAGTCCGCGAGCTCGCGGCGCCGCTCGGCCTCGAAATCGGCAAGCACCACCGAGGCGGCGGCTCGGATGGAAATTTCACTGCCGCTCTCGGCGTGCCGACCCTCGACGGGCTCGGCTGCCCCGGCGCGGGCGCCCACGCCAGCCACGAGCATATTCTCTGGCGCCAGCTCGAGCCGCGCGTCGCCTTGATGGCGACGCTGCTCGAAGAGTTGGACTGAGGCGACGGAGCGGGAACGACTTCTGTCCGACGTACATCCGTCCCAGGGCTATGGCCTCGGGGGATTGCATACCCTTTTGATCGCCCCGTACTTAATCCCCCAACGCACAATACGGCCACGGATGATAGTACGGGTTGCAGGAGTCGCCATCATCAATACCACCTAGGAAGGTACTGAGGCCGAAGCCTCCAATCCCGCCCCGGTGAGAGCCGTGGTCTCCGTGGTTGAAGGGGTTTGCGTTCGCCTCGAAGCCGCCTCCGCGGAAGCCACCTCCATGGAAGCCGCCTGCGTGGAGACCACCTCCGTGGGCGCCGCCTCCCTGGAAGCCGCCACCTCCGACTCCGGCGCTTCCCTGGACGCGGCCGCCACCACCAAATCCGCCACCTCCGTGGAACCCGCCGCCACCTCCGTGGAATCCCCCGCCACCGCCGCCGCGGGCGTCAGCGCTCACTGCGGCGAACGCCAGGGCGCCAACAACAAGAAGTCTCGTAATGGATCGCTTGATAGATGGACTCATGAAAGTCCCTCCTCGTCGAGACGCCTCATGTATTCAA
>DASXYQ010000482.1:0-7444 GCA_036502445.1 Roseiarcus sp.
TTTTCGTTCGCGAGCGAAATCGGCGGCTCGTTCGATTGGCGCGCGTGCGGGACCGGCGAGGCGGGCGAACGCGAGCGGCTGCGTCAGGCGCTGGGCGCCGAGTTCGTCGACAATGCGCGTCGCGTCGACGTCGAACGGGAGCGCGTGCGCGTCGCCGGCTGGGTCGGCCTTCCCACGTACAACAAGCCGAACGCGCTGCATCAATTCGCCTATGTCGACGGCAGGGCGGTGCGCGACAAGCTGATCGCGGGAGCGCTGCGCGCGGCCTACATGGACTATCTGCCACGCGATCGATACGGCGCCGCTGTGCTGTTCATCGTCTGCGACGCCGGCGAGGTCGACGTCAACGTGCACCCCGCCAAGGCCGAGGTGCGGTTTCAAGATTCCGCGTTGGTGCGCGGCCTGATCGTCGGGGCGGTGAGGCGCACGTTGGAGGCCGCGTTGCATCAGGCCGCGACGACCGGCGGCCGCGCGACGCTGGAGGCGCTGCGGGCGCCCGAATGGCGCTCCGGCGCCGCGCCCGCCAACTGGGACTGGCGCGCCTCGCCCGCCGCGCCCGGGGTTTCCAACGGCTTTGCCGAGCCGGCGCAGGCCTCGTTCGCCGGCATCGCGCCGAGCGCCCGCGTCGACGGAGACGCCACGCTCGCCGTGGCCGATCTCGCGGCGCCGCTGGGGGCGGCGCGCGCGCAGGTGCACGAGACCTATGTCATCGCGCAGACGCGCGACGGGGTGGTGATCGTCGACCAGCACGCCGCGCATGAGCGGATCGTCTACGAGAAGCTGAAGCGCCAGCGCGCGGCGAGCGGCGTCGAGCGGCAGATCCTGCTCTCGCCGCTCGTGGTCGAACTCGATCCCTGGGCGGCGGCGGCGCTGCTCGAACACGCGGGCGAACTGCAGGCGCTCGGCCTCGTCGTCGAAGGCTTCGGCCCCGGCGCCGTGCTGCTGCGCGAGGCCCCGGCGCTGGTCGCGAAGGGCGACATGGCGGGGCTGCTGCGCGATCTGGGGGAGGATCTGGGCGCCGAGGATGGCGCCCAGACGCTGGAGCGTCGGCTCGACCAGCGGCTCGCGACCATCGCCTGCCATCATTCCATCCGCTCGGGCCGCGCGCTGCGGCCTGAAGAGATGAACGCGCTGCTGCGCGAGATGGAGGCGACGCCCGGGGCCGGACAGTGCAACCACGGCCGGCCGACCTATGTCGAATTGAAGCTGGCGGATATCGAGCGGCTGTTCGGGAGGAGGTAGCGGGCGGCCGCCCGTCACTGCGACCAAAGCGAAGCAGCCCAGACTGAGCCGCGGTTGGGGACCCCTAGTCTGGGTCGCTTCGCTTTGCTCGCGATGACGGAGAGCGCCGTGGGATCAATCTTGCGGGTGCGTGCTACGCCGCCTCCGCCGCCGCAGTCTCTCGCAAATAGCCCATCGCAGCGAGCACCCCGCTCGCTTCGCAATCGACGCCCGCAAGCCCCAGGCTCATTTCCACGCCGGCGAGCGCGCCGAGCAGCGTCAGATCGTTGATGTCGCCGAGGTGGCCGATCCGAAACGCCTTGCCCGCGAGCCGGCCGAGACCCGCGCCGAGCGAAATATCGAAGCGGTCGAGCGCGATGGCGCGGAAGCGGTCGGCGTCATGTCCTTCCGGCAGCATCACGCCGGTGAGGACCGGCGAATGCAGCCGGGGATCGAGGCAGATGGTCTCGAGGCCCCAGGCCGCGACCGCGCGCCGCGTGGCCTCGCCATGGCGCTGGTGCCGGGCGAAGACATGATCGAGGCCTTCCTCGTTCAGCATGTCGATCGCGACGTCGAGGCCGTAGAGCATGTTGGTCGCCGGCGTCGAGGGAAAGAAGCCGCGCGCATTGTGGGGGATCATCCCCTCCCACGACCAGAACTGCTTGGCCGTCTCGGCCTTGCGGGCAAACGCCAGCGCTTTCTCGCTGACGGCGTTGAAGCCGAGCCCGGGCGGCAGCATCAGCCCCTTCTGCGAGCCGGAGACGCTGACGTCGACGCCCCATTCGTCGTGGCGATAGTCGGCGCAGGCGAGCCCGGAAACGGTGTCGACCAGCAGCAGGGCGGGATGGCCCGCAGCATTGATCGCCTTGCGGACTTCGTCGACGCGGGAGGTCGCCCCCGTCGAAGTCTCGTTGTGCACGACACAGACCGCCTTGATCGAGTGGCCGGAATCCTCGCGCAGCCGGCTCTCGATGCGCTCGACGTCGACGCCGCCGCGCCAATCGGAGCCGATGAATTCCGGTTGCAGGCGCAGGTGCTGCGCCATGTTTTTCCAAAGCGTCGCGAAGTGTCCGGTCTCATACATGAGAACGCAATCACCCGGGGAAAACAGATTGGCGAGCGCGGCCTCCCACGCGCCGGTCCCCGAGGTCGGGTAGATGAAGACGTGGCTGTCGGTCTTGAAGACGCCCTTGATCTTCGCGAACACGCGCTGTCCCAGCTTCTGAAACTGCGGCCCGCGATGATCGATCACGGGCATGTCCATCGCCCGCAGGATCCGCTCGGGGACCGGGCTCGGCCCCGGAATTTGCAAGAAATGCCGGCCCGCTCGCCGCCGTTCGTTGTCGCTCATCTCCGCTCCTCCACGACGCCCGTCTCCGCTCTTGCGGGAGAGGGCTGGGGTGAGGGGCGTGGGACTCACGACGACCCTCATCCGGCGCGATAGCCCGTCGAAAGACGGGCGTCTCCGACGCCCTATGGCGCCACCTTCTCCCGCAAGGGCGGGAGAGGGATACCTGCCGCCTTTTGACTTAGTCGGCCCGCTTGGGACAAACAATGCCGAGCGGAGGAAAAGCCAGATGGGCGGTTCGGTTGCCGGGCTCGAGCGCGCGCTGCGCGAGGAAGGCGTCGGCGAAATCCAGTTCGACGCTTTCGCGCGCGGCCGTTACGCGACCGACGCCTCGTCGTATCAGATCATGCCGCTCGGGGTGGTCATTCCCGGCTCGATCGAAGAGGCGGCGCGCGCGCTCCGCGTCGCGCGGTCGCGCAACGTTCCCGTGCTGCCGCGCGGCGGGGGGACCTCGCAGAGCGGGCAGACGGTGAACGCGGCGCTCATCGTCGATTGCTCGAAACGGCTCACCAAGCTCGTTTCGCTCGACACGCAAGCCCGACGCTGCAAGGTCGAGCCGGGGATCGTGCTCGACGAGCTCAATCGTCGGCTGAAGCCGGAGGGGCTGTGGTTCCCGGTCGACATCTCCACCGCCTCGCGGGCGACGATCGGCGGCATGGCAGGCAACAATTCCTGCGGCGGCCGATCGCTTCGCTACGGCATGATGCGCGACAACGTGCTTTCGATCGACGCGGTGCTCGCCGACGGCTCGCCCGCGCATTTCGGAGCCGTCCAAGCCGATCTCTCCGACCTCGCCGCGGACGACCCGCGCCGGGCGCTGTTCGGAGATGTTTTACGGATCGGCGCGCGCGAAGCCGACGAGGTGGCGGCGCGCTTTCCCGCCGTTCAGAGACGGGCCGGCGGCTACAATCTCGACGCGCTGACGCCGCCGGGCAGCCAATCCGACGGCAAGGTCAATCTCGCGCATCTTCTGGTGGGTTCCGAAGGAACGCTCGCCTTCTCGACGGCGATCGAATTGAAGCTGGCCCCGCTGCTCGGGCGGCGCGCGGTCGGGGTCTGCCATTTCGGCTCGTTTTTCGAGGCGATGGACGCCGCGCAGCACGTCGTCGCGCTGAAGCCGATCGCGGTCGAACTGGTCGATCGAACCATGATCGGGCTCGCTGCCGAAATCCCGATCTTCGAGCCCACATTAAAGGCGTTTCTGCGCGGCGATCCCGAGGCCCTGCTGGTGGTCGAATTCGCCGAGAGCGACGACGAAAACCGCGTGAGGCTTTCCAGCCTGACCCAGTTGCTCGGCGATCTCGGTTTCGGTTGGGACCTTTCGGGCAAAAAATGGGGCGGCGTGGTCGAGGTTCTCGACCCGGCGCTGCAAACGGCGATCGCCGAAATGCGCGCGGCGGGCCTGAACATCATGATGTCGATGAAGGACGCGCGCAAACCCGTCTCGTTCGTCGAGGATTGCGCGGTCCCGCTGCCGCGGCTGGCCGAATATACGGCTGCGCTCACCGAAGTCTTCGAGAAGCACGGCACGCGAGGCACCTGGTACGCGCACGCCTCGGAAGGGTGCCTGCACGTCCGGCCCGTGCTCAATCTGAAACTGGAGAAGGACGTCAAGGCGATGCGCGCGATCGCCGAGGAGGCCTTCGCCCTGGTGCGCACCTACAAGGGCTCGCATTCGGGCGAGCACGGCGACGGCATCGTCCGCTCCGAATTCCATGAGAGCATGTTCGGATCGCGGCTGGTGCGCGCGTTCGAGGAGGTCAAGGATCGCTTCGATCCGAACGGTCTCTTGAACCCCGGCAAGATCGTGAGGGCGCCGCGGTTCGACGACCGGACCAATTTTCGCTTCGGGCCCGATTATCGCGTGGTCCCCTTCGCGCCGGTGCTCGACTGGTCCGCCTTTCCCGGCGCCGCCGGCGGCTTCTCCGGCGCCGTCGAAATGTGCAACAACAACGGCGAATGCCGCAAACTCGCCGGCGGCGCGATGTGCCCCTCCTACCGCGTCACCCGCGACGAACGCGACGTGACGCGGGGACGCGCGAACAGCTTGCGCCTGGCGATTTCGGGCCAGCTCGGCTCCGACGCGCTGGCGTCCGACGAAATGGCGGAAACGCTGAAGCTGTGCGTTTCCTGTAAGGCGTGCCGGCGCGAATGTCCAACCGGCGTCGACATGGCGCGCATGAAGATCGAGGTTCTGGCGGCGCGCGCGCGGAACGGCAAGCTCGGCGCCCGCGAGCGGCTCGTCGCCTACCTGCCGCGATACGCGGCGCTCGCCTCACGCCTGCACGCTCTCGTCAACCTGCGGAACCGGGTTCCGCTGTTCGCGAAATTGTCGGAACGGTTTCTCGGGCTGGCCGCCAAGCGAAGCTTGCCGGCATGGCGTGCGGATCGTTTCCGCGCCCGCCGCGAAGTCCACGGTCCCGAGGCGGGTCCGGAAGTCGCGCTGTTCGTCGATACGTTCAACGGCGCTTTCGAGCGGGAGAAGATCGACGCCGCGCTGCGCGTGCTCGTCGCCGCGGGCTATCGCGTTCACGTCGCGAAGGCTGCGGGCGGGCGGCCGATCTGTTGCGGACGCACTTTCCTCGCGGCCGGGCTGGTCGAGCAGGCCCGCTTCGAAGCCTCTCGATCGCTCGCCGCTCTCGCGCCGTTCGCGGAGCGCAACGTCCCGATCATCGGCCTGGAGCCGAGCTGCCTCTTGACGTTTCGCGACGAGGCGACCGCGATGCGGCTGGGCGAGAGCGCGAACAAAGTCGCCGCCTCCGCGCTGCTGTTCGAGGAGTTCGTTGCGCGCGAACGGGACGCGGGGCGCTTCAAACTCGAGCTCGCGCCGATCGCCGGACTCGCGCTGCTGCACGGCCACTGCCACCAGAAGAGTTTCGGCGCGATGGCGGCGACGGAGAAAGCGCTTCGCCTGATTCCCGAGCTGGAAGTGCAAACGATCGAGTCCAGCTGCTGCGGCATGGCCGGCGCGTTCGGCTATCAGGCGGAGACTTATGAAATCTCGCTGGCGATGGGCGAGTTGTCGCTGCTGCCGCGCGTGCGCGAGGCGGAGGCGGCGACGCTGATCGTAGCCGACGGCTTTTCCTGCCGCCACCAGATTCGCGATGGGACGAAGCGCGCCGCGATCCATGTCGCGGAGGCGCTCGACCGCGCGCTGGCGGCGGCGCGGTCGGGTTCCTAGCCCTCTCCGTCATCGCGACCCAGAGCGAAGCGAAGGGGAGGCGATCCAGACTGGGGCTCGAGCCGTGGCTCAGTCTGGGGTGCTTCGCTTTGCTCGCAGCGACGGGCGGTCTCGAGCGGCGGTACGCGGCGCCGATTTCAGTTTTGCATCGAGCGACTTCAAAGCGCTAGGCGCCTTTTTCTGCAACATTCTGAGGCGCCACTCGAGACCGCTCCCGGGGCGGCCGCGCAAGCGATCGCCGAGTCGACCAAGCGGAGCCGCGGGCGCGAGCGAAGGCGGCGGAACAAAGGCAGGCCTCCAAGCTTTCTTCCAAGTATTTCCAAATCTAAGCTGTTTTCGTCCAAGCTTTTCCAAACAATTCTTTGGCGGTTTTGTGTAATTTCAACGGTTTACAAGGGAAAAAAACCACGTTTGATGGTTTCCAAATTTTTTCGTCGCCCGCCAGCCCCTTTCAGCCAGATTACGGACGCCGCCCGACCGCATTCCGCCGCTCCGCGCCTTATGGGCTCGAGCGCGCCCGGCCGTTCCCGGGAGTTTGTGTTGGAGGAGGGTAGAGGGCGCGTCCATAGGGAGAGTTATCCGGATAGAGAGAATTTTGAACCTAGCACGAACGCAGATTATTAGAAACGAAATGTCGATATTGTTAGTGGGCCGGTTGGAATAGGGCGGGCGGTTCGGACCGCTTGCGCCAGAATTCATGCGGCTTATTATGTCAGCATGCCGGACTATGAGCTGACACACCTGACCGGGGCGGATTTTCAGTCGCTCAGACGTATACAGAGCGGCTTAGAAATATCTGCCGCCGAACGCGATCGCCTCATTAGGTTAGACCTCGTTCGCAAATCCATAGGCGGATTGGAATTGACGGATAGGGCAAATCGCGTTTGTCGATTCGCCGATGACCAAAGCCTCAAACGCAAACTTTACTTAACACCAACCACGACTCGATCGGTTCGGTCAGCAACAATGTGCGGGTCAAGTAAAGCATCCCCGCAATCCTGGTTCCGCTTGATCATCCCGCTCTCGACTCCGGCATCGCCCAGAAGCCCTGATCGCGAAGGGCCGCATTGGTTGGGTCGCCTTCGGCCAGAGCGACGCCGACGACTCGGCGCTGCCCTGACCAAGGTCGATCAACCTCATCCCTCGAGCTGACTTCGGCGGACCAATGCGGCGCCCGCGGCGACCTATGTCCAACAGCCCGGTTCGCGCCCTTCGATTAAATTGTCTGTAGTCGAGAGCTTTCGCCTGCCGCATGCGCACTCTCGTGACGGCCCGGGCCCGGGGCCGTCGACCTCAATGCGAGCCGCGAAACCCGGCGATCTGACGCCGATCATTGGAGAACCGACAATGCCGCTATCCCGACGCAACATGCTCACTGCGGGCGCAGCCGCCGGCATCGGCGCTTTCGCAACGCGTGCGAGCGCCGCGAGTTTCGGCAACCCCGATCGACCCCCCGAGGGCGCCACCAACGCCAACCCGAAGGCGTTGGCCGACCCGGGGCCGCGGGACCCGAGCCTCGGACGCAACGAGTCCGCTTTCCAAAAGCCGCCGGCAACCGACGTCAACGGCATGTCGCAATTTTGGAGCTCATTCAATCTTGCTCCCAAGCGAATCCAGAACGGCGGTTGGGCGCGACAGATTACCTCGGATGACTTCAAAATTTCGTCGACGATCGCAGGCGTCAACATGCGGCT
>DASXYQ010000483.1:0-1838 GCA_036502445.1 Roseiarcus sp.
TCTCCAACGATATCGAGCCGCTGCGCTTTGCGCGCGATCACGGCCTGCGCCTGGTCGACAGGGCGCCGGCGCTGAAGCGCTGGTTCGCCGCCGAAGCGGCGGGAGCGGGCGCGCGCGCGCCGCGTCTGCTGCGGGGAGAAGGCCTATGAGCGAGTTCAGCCCGAGCACGATCGCTGCGCAGGCCCTGGGCCGCATCGACGAGGCGACGCGCGCGGTCGTGCCGCCGCTGCACGTCGCCACGACGTACATTCGCGATCCCGACAACGGCTATTCCAGCGGCAACATCTATGGCAGGCCCGACAACCCGACCGTGCGCGAGGCCGAGGCGGTCATCGGCGCGCTAGAGGGCGCGTCGACGACGCTTCTATTCGGCTCCGGCATGTCGGCCTCGATCGCGCTGTTTCTCGCGCTGGGGCCTGGCGCGCATATCGTAGCGCCGCGCGTGATGTATTGGGGCCTGCGCAACTGGCTGGCCAACGAGGCGGCGCTGCACGGCCTCGAGGTCTCCTTCTGCGACGCCGAAGACCTCCCCGACCTCGCGAGCGCGGTGCGGCCCGGACGCACAAAGCTCGTCTGGCTGGAAAGCCCCAGCAATCCGCTCTGGGGCGTCAGCGACATTGCGGCCGCCGCGCGGATCGCGCGGGAGGCGGGCGCGGGGGTCGCCGTCGACTCGACCTGCGCGACGCCGGTGTTCACGCAGCCCTTGGCGCTCGGCGCCGACGTCGTCATGCATTCGGCGACCAAATATCTGAATGGCCACTCCGATGTCGTCGCCGGCGCGCTCGCCTTCGCGCGCGAGGACGCGCTGAGCGATCGCGTGCGAAAGCTGCGGCAGAGCCACGGCATGATCCTGGGACCGTTCGAGGCGTTCCTGCTCATTCGCGGCCTCCGCACGCTCGAACTGCGCGTTCGCGCCGCCGCGGCCAACGCCGCTGAACTCGCGCTACGGCTCTCCAACCACGCCGAGGTCGCCGCCGTGCTCTATCCCGGCCTGCCGCATCATTCGGGACATGACGTCGCGAAGCGGCAGATGCGCGGCGGATTCGGCGGCATGCTGTCGATCCGCGTCCGCGGCGCCGAGGCGGCGGCGATCGCGACCGCGGCGCGGGTGAAGCTCTGGAAGCGCGCGACCTCGCTCGGCGGCGTCGAGTCGCTGATCGAACACCGCGCCTCGGTCGAAGGGGCAGGTTCGCCCTGTCCGGTCGATCTGCTGCGGATGTCGGCGGGAATCGAGGACGTCGAGGACCTGTGGCGGGACATCGACGAGGCGCTGCGGGGATAGGGCGGGAGGCGGCGGAATAAAGGTGGCCACCAAGCCTTTTCTCCAAGCTTTTCCAAATCTAGGCTGTTTCTGTCCAAGCTTTTCCAAGGAAAGCTTTGGCCGTTTTGTGGAATTTCAAAGGGTTGCAAGCCAAAAAAACTAAATGATGTTTCACCAAATCTTTCGCCGCGCGCGCCTCTTTTCCACCGCATTTCCAACGCCGTCGCGCCCGCTTCCGCCCGAGCGGAACGTTTGACGGTCCGGTTCCCACGCCGGCTGTTGGCGGCGTTTGCGGTGCACGAAAGCGGCGCGTTCATGGCGGCGAGGGCGATCCACAGAGATTTTCAACCTAGCATGAATTCTGTTTTGCGGAAAGAGATATCCGTCTACGGTTTTGGTAGCAGGTGATATGTCCGGTTTAGGTAGCGCACGATCTCTCCGGTAAGTCTGGCCCTTTTTTGGGGGGGTTGGATGCGCCGGACGGAAGCCCTTCAGGGGGGTGCGCATGGGATGCTTTTGAACATTCTCCACCGATGGGAGTCGGCGGAGCTGAGCCAGGAAGAGGCTGCGGAGCTGT
>DASXYQ010000484.1:0-12300 GCA_036502445.1 Roseiarcus sp.
AGCGAGTTCGATGCATTCCTGGGGCGAACGGGCGGCGTGGTCCAGCACGAACCCAAGGTCCCAGAGTCCCGCGACAACCGCCTTGATGCACGCAGCCATCGCAACCGGGACGTCGCGGGACTCTGGGCTTTCGGGCAGGAGGAAAAGCAAATCGAGATCTGAGCCGGGGGCCAATTCGCGCCGTCCGTAGCCGCCCACCGCGACCGCCGCAATCGGAGCGACCATGCTGTCGCCAAGCATCCGGGTGGATACGGCGGCAACGCGGAGCAGCCCGATGACCGCGCTGTCTGCAAGACGCGCTCGGCCGCGCAAATAATCTTCGACTGAGCCACCTGCTTCGAGGCGCTCGCGCAAAACCTCATGCGCTTGCGCTACGAGAGGGCGCAACAGCCTTACCCCGCGCAGCCCAACTCCGGCCTCGCTCGCAAGGGCGCGGAACGCGTCTCGGAGGGCCTTGCTCGGGGCGCCCCCGGGCTGGCGCCCCGCGAGGCCAGACCCAATGGCGCCTGGCAGGTCTGCAACGGCCCCGCGTCGGAGATCCCGAAGCATAGCCGTCTTCCTCTCGAGTGGCTCATGCGGGCTCGCCAAGATAATTTGCTGTTTCGTCACAGAGGCGCTCCTCGGTCCAACGATTTGGGCACGACTTGTGCTTGGTCGAACGTCCGAGGGTAGGAAACCGCGGCTACGCGACGATTTCGGAAGTCGAGAACCCCGTTACATCTGAAACCGATAAGGCCGAATGGGTCTGTCATTGCGATGCCGCGAAGGTTTTTTTCCGGGTCTCGGGCGGACGGGGCGGAGGCGTAAGCGGAACGTTTGCAGGCTCACGGCCGTTTCTTTTCGCATTCGAGGGACAGCCGTGTTCGATTTCGTTCATGCGCGTGATCGCATGGTCGAGCTCCAGCTCGAGCGCCGCGGCGTGCGCGACGCGCGCGTGCTGCGGGCGATGCGCGAAACGCCGCGCGAGGCTTTCGTCTCGGCGGAACTGGCCGAATTCGCACACGAAGACTGCCCGTTTCCGATCGAGGCCGGCCAGACCATTTCGCAGCCGTACATCGTTGCCAAGATGCTGGAGGCGGCCGCACTAGAGCCGAACGATCGCGTGCTCGAGATCGGCGCGGGGTCAGGTTACGCGGCGGCCGTCCTCGCCCGTCTGTGCCGCGAGGTCTTCACCATCGAGCGGCACGCGAAACTCGCCGAGTCCGCACGCGCGCGGCTGCGCCGCCTCGGCTACACGAATGTCGAGGTTCGAACCGGCGATGGAACAAAGGGATGGCCGGAGCGGGCGCCCTTTCAGGCGATCATCGTCGCGGCAGGAGGCCCATCCGTTCCCTCTCGGCTTCTCGATCAACTCGCGGTCGGGGGGCGCCTCGTCATGCCGGTCGGCGAGAGGCATGGGCAGCGGCTCGTCAAGCTGGTTCGGCGGGCGGCGGAGGAGTTCGACGAGGAGGATCTGGGTCCGGTCTCGTTTGTGCCGCTGATCGGCGAAGAGGGTTGGGACGGAGGCTCTGCGCGCCGGCGGCGGTCCACCGAACCGCCCTCGGCGCGGACCCTGCCGCGAATGATCGCTCGGGCCGCTGAACCGCTGCCCGATTTCGGCGATCCGGCGTTTGGCGCCGTGTTCGATCGATTTGCCGACGCCAAGGTCGTGCTGCTGGGCGAGGCGAGCCACGGCAGCAGCGAATTCCATCGCGCCCGGGGTGCAATCTCCCTTCACCTGATCGAGCGACACGGCTTCACCATCATCGCCGCGGAAGCCGACTGGCCCGACGCCGCGATCATCGACCGACATGTCCGACTGAAGCCGCCCGGAAAACAACGGGGCGCGCCGTTCGAGCGTTTCCCGACCTGGATGTGGCGCAACACCGACGTCGCGGCGTTTTTCCGCCAACTCCGAGCGCGCAACGCCGCGCACGAGGCCGGCGACCGGGTCGGCTTCTTCGGTCTCGATCTCTACAACTTGTCGGCTTCGACCCGGGCGGTCATCGACTACCTCGACAAGGTCGATCCCGATGCCGCGAAGGTGGCGCGGCAACGCTACGGTTGCCTGACGCCGTGGCAGAAAGACCCTCACGCTTACGGCCGCATGGCGCTGAGCAAGGGCTTCGCGCCCTGTGAATCCGCGGTCGCGCGCATGCTCGAGGAGATCTGCGAGCACGAGCTCGAATACGCAGCGAGCGATCCCGACAATTTTCTCGATGCTTCGCAAAATGCGCGGCTGGTCCGCGACGCCGAGCGCTACTACCGCGCGATGTACTACGGCTCGGCCGAGAGCTGGAATCTTCGCGACCGCCACATGTTCGAGACGCTGTGCCAGCTTCTGCAGTTCAAGGGGCCGAAGGCGAAAGCGATCGTTTGGGCGCACAACAGCCACATCGGCGATGCCTCGAAGACCGAAATGGGCCGGGTGAGGGACGAGATCAACATCGGCCAACTCTGCCGCGAGAACTTCGGCGGCGAGGCGGCTCTGATCGGCTTTGGAACGCATACGGGGACGGTGGCTTGCGCATCGGATTGGGATGAACCGATGGAGGTCAAGCGCGTCAATCCGTCTCTCCCGGACAGCTATGAGCGGCTGATGCACGACGCCGGCGTAGCGCGTTGCTTGTTGGACCTGCGCAAGGAAGGCCGCTCGCCGTTGCGGGACGGCTTGATGAAGGAGCGGCTCGAAAGGTTCATCGGGGTCATCTACCGTCCCGAGACGGAACGCTGGAGCCACTATTCGTCCTGCACGCTCCCCGACCAATTCGACGCTTGGGTGTGGTTCGACGAAACTACGGCGGTCACTCCGACTTCGGCCGTCGCGCGTCATGGAGAGGAGGAGACCTATCCCTTCGGCGTCTGACGCCCGGCCCTGGGGCTGTTCAATTCCATCCTCCGCCCCCTACTTACCTGCGAGAGGCGGGGAGGGGGAGAGTCGGCCGAGGGCCGGATCAGACGCCCCGGCTCTTCAGCGCCTCGGCGATCTCTTCCAACACTTCGGGGTCGTCGATCGTAGCCGGCATTGTCCACGGCTCGTGGTCGGCGATCTTCTTCATCGTGCCGCGAAGGATCTTTCCGGAGCGGGTCTTGGGCAGGCGGGGCACGACGAGGGCGAGCTTGAAAGCGGCGACGGGGCCGATTTTTTCGCGCACGAGCGCGATGACTTCCCCTTCGATCTCCGCGTTCGGGCGGTTCACCCCGGCCTTCAAGACCAGGAAGCCGCACGGCTGTTCGCCCTTGATCTTATCCTTGATTCCCAGCACCGCGCATTCCGCGACATCCGGGTGCGAGGCGACGACTTCCTCGATGCCGCCCGTCGAGAGCCGATGACCCGCGACATTGATAATGTCGTCGGTGCGGCCGAGAATTGTCAGGTACCCATCCTCGTCCTTCAGACCCGCGTCCGAGGTCTTGTAATAGCCGGGAAACTCCGCGAGGTAACTCTCGCGCATCCGATCGTCTCGACCGTAGAGCGTCGGCAGGCAGCCCGGTGGAAGCGGTAGCTCGATGACGATCGAACCCATCGTATTCGGGGGCAGGGGGCGACACGCCTCGTCGACGATGTCGACGATGTAGCCCGGCATCGACACGGTCGGCGACCCCCGCTTGATCGGCATGATGCCGAGCCCGACCGGGTTCGCGGCGATCGGCCAGCCCGTTTCCGTCTGCCACCAATGATCGACGACGGGGCGCCCCAGGATGCTTTCCGCCCAGGCCACGGTGTCCGGATCGGCGCGCTCGCCCGCGAGGAAGAGCGTGCGCAGCGAGGCGATCGAATGCGTCCGCAGCAGGCGAGCCTCCGGGTCTTCCTTGCGCACCGCGCGGAATGCCGTCGGCGCGGTGAAGAACGCGACGACCTGATACTCCTCGATCACGCGCCAAAACGCGCCGGCGTCGGGCGTGCCGATCGGCTTGCCTTCGTAGAGCACGCTCGTGCAGCCGTGCAACAGCGGCGCATAGACGATGTAGGAATGGCCGACGACCCAGCCGATGTCGGAGGCGGTCCAGAAGGTCTCGCCGGGCTCGACGTCGTAGATGTTCGCCATCGACCACTCGAGCGCGACGAGATAGCCTCCAATGTCCCGCACCACGCCTTTCGGAACGCCGGTCGTTCCTGAAGTATAGAGGATGTAGAGCGGGTCGGTCGCGGCGAGTTCGGCGCAAGGCGCACGACTGTCGCTCGCCCGCGCGGCGCCGGCTAGAGTTGTCCAATCGTGGTCGCGGCCGCCGGTCAGACGGGCGAGGCATTGCGGCCGCTGAAACACCAGGCAGGCTTGAGGTTTGTGTTTGGAGAGGCCGATCGCGAGATCGAGTAGCGGTTTGTATTCCACGATCCGGCCCGGCTCGATGCCGCAGGACGCGGTGAGAACGAGCCTCGGCTCCGCGTCGTCGATGCGCGTCGCCAGCTCCTTGGCGGCAAAACCGCCAAACACCACCGAATGCACCGCGCCGATCCGCGCGCACGCGAGCATCGCGACGACGGCTTCGGGGATCATCGGCATGTAGACGATGACGCGGTCGCCCCTGCCGACGCCGAAGTCCACCAGGACTGAAGCCAGCGTCGCGACCTCGTCGAGCAATTCGGCGTAGCTGATCCGACGCTTGGTCGCAGTGACGGGACTGTCGTAGAGGATTGCCGCCCGGTCGCCGCGCCCCGCCTCGACGTGTCTATCGAGGGCGTTGAAACAGGCGTTGCACGCCGCGTCCGGAAACCAGCGACCGTAAACGCCGGCCTTTTCGTCGAAAATGCGCCGCGGCGCGCGCGTCCAGTCGATGGCGCGGGCGGCTTCGGCCCAAAAACCCTGCGGATCCGCGCGCCAGCGCTCATATACCTCGGCGTACCGGCTCGTCATGGTTTCCTCCCGTCTCGAAGCTTTCATGCACTCGCCAGGCGGCCGAATGCAATGCGTGCAGGGCCGGCATTCGGGCGAAGGCGATGGCGGCGCCAATCCAAGGTGCGGGTCGGCGGTCGAAAACGCGACAAGATTCTCCCTTAGTGAGGGAATCGACCGACTCCTTATTCGGTTGGGATTATGATGGGCCGCTTCGAAACCACCGCCCGAACCTACGCCGCACGGCGCGAACCTTATCCCGGCGAGTTCTTTGCGGCGGCGGCCGACGCGCTAAAACTTCGCGGCGACGAATCCTTGATCGACCTCGGAACCGGGCCCGGCATGCTGGCAATCGGCTTTGCGCGCTATGTCGGCCGCGTCTTGGGCGTCGATCCGGAGCCGGCGATGGCAGCTGAGGCAAGACGCGCCGCGGTCGCTGCGAATGTAGCGTTGCCGGTGATCGAAAGCCGGGCGGAGGAATTGGACGTGGGTCTCGGCCCGTTCGATCTCATAACAATCGGGCGAGCGCTGCATTGGATGGATCGCGAGGCGACGCTGGCCGTTCTCGACCGGATTTTGGCGTCTGGAGGTTGCATCCTCATCTGCGGATCGGCGAATGTCGCGGGCGAGTCCAATCCATGGCGCCCCGCTTACGACGCTGTGCTGCGTTTGTGGGGCGAGGCTCGCGACGGAGGTCATCGGCGAGTCTACGAACACTGGTTCGACGGCAGCCGTTTTTCCCAGATCGCCGAGATCAAGGTCGCTCACCGTCAGCTTACTACGCCAGAGGCTCTCTTCGAACGCGCTCTGACCCGCTCTACGAGTTCCCCCGCTGTTCTGGGATCGAGAACAGAGGCCTTTCGAGCCGAGCTTCTCAAGGCCTTGGCCCCGTTCTTTCCCGATGCTTTCGGCCCTGAAATCATCGAAGCCAAAGCCGCGGTTTTCGCGGCGGTTTGACGGCGCGCCAGCGCGTGGGGGGTTCGTTAACGGCGAGACGCGAGGCGATCGATCCGGCGAGCAATTCCACGGGCGGCGTCGTGGCAAGGCGCCGATCGAAGCTGAGGAATGCGGCGGCCCGGACTTTATTGATCATCGGCGCGCCGCTGCCGCCTCAGCAGGGGACGCCGGGTCGAAGTCCTCGAGTCGCCCCGGCGTCCCGCCAGGGGGAATCACTTACGGCGCCTTCCGCGGTGAGTCCAATCACAGTGGTTGTCGGGGCTTAGGCGGGAGACGCATCATCCCGACCGCCGGCCCGCAGTGCGGGATGAATCGAACGGGCCGGTTTATTTAATCGCGATCTCATTTGTTGATTATTTTCGTAACCACCACACAAAAATTTGGGGCGAGTGGATCGATTAGGCGCCAAATTCCCTGCTAGGCAGATCTAATTCCCTGCTCGCGCAAATTAATTCCCTGCTCGCCGCGTAGGGAATTCAGCTGCAAACCGCTGAATTGTCGAATGTTTTCGAGACGGATTATCGCGAAAACAGGCTGAATCGCCAAAATTCCCTGCTTTTTTCCCTGCCAGCAGGGAATTCGGCACGCCAGGAGACTGTAAATTGGATCCGCGGCCAAGCCGCCAGGAATCCGACCGTTGGGAACGGAGCATGCTCGAAATACGCACATCAGGCTCGCGGCCGCGCCTCTGGGCAGAAACCTGAGAATTTCGCAGTCAGCTGATCGAAAGTCCGAGCCTAGCGGCCCCCCACCATCCCCGCTTGCCGCGAGCTACCGTCCGCTCTCCGGCGCGCCTAGGATCCCGCCGGGCCGCAGAGTCAGCAGGATCGCGAGCAGGCTGAAGATCGCGACGTCGCGGTAATCGATCGGGAAGGCGCTCGACCAGATCGCCTCGAAGACGCCGATGAGAAGGCCGCCGAGAAAAGCGCCCGGGATTGAGCCGATGCCGCCGAGAATCGCCGCGACCAGCGCCTTCAGGCCGAGCGTCGTCCCATAGGCATAGCCGACCGCGCCGTAGAACATCGTCATGACGTAGCCGGCGAGGCCGGCGAATCCACTCGCCAGCGCGAAGGTCTGGGCGAAAATCGCGCTGGGATCGACGCCGAGCATCTGCGCGCCCAACGGATCGTCGGCGTAGGCGCGCCAGTTGCGGCCGAAGCGGCTCAGCGCCATCAACGAGATCAGCGAGCCTCCGGCCGCGAGCGCGAGCGCCGCCGCCAGGAGCGCGTTGGGCGCGGTCGTGACGATGAAATCGCCGGACCGAGCGACGCCGAACGGCGCGTTGAGGATCGGGCTCACCCACTGGAGGCGAGAGCCCTGCGTCAGGCGAAGGAACTCTTGCAGGAACAGCGCGAGCCCGATCGACGCGACCAGCACGATCTGGCCGGTGGCTCGGTGCAGCGGCTGAAACACCCAGCGGCTCGCCGCCATTCCCCAGGTCGCGGCGACGAAGACGGCGGACATCAGCGCAAGCGAGAGAAGGAGGGCGGGGGCGCCGCCGGCGAACAGACCCGCGCCGAGCGCGGCGGCATAGCCACCCGCGGCCGCCAGTTCGCCGAACGCGAGATTTATGCGGCCGACGAGGCCATAGACCAGCGAATAGGCCGCCGCCAACAGCGCGTAGACCGCCGTCAGCGGCAATCCGTTGATCGCCTGCTGCAGCAGATAGGCGGCCTTCGGGGGAAGGATTGGCAGCGACGCGATGTCGCCGAGCGGCGCGGGATCGGCCGCGCGCGCCTCCGGCGTGGCCAGCCAGAAGCGGATGAGAAAATAGCGCTTCACTTCGCTCAATTGAACGCCGTCGATCTCGATGTCGACCAGTTCAGAGGAGTGAAGCGGCCGCCCCGGCGCGCGAAAACGGCATTGCGCGAGATGCGCGGCATCGACGCCGCCGGGATCGCGCGCGAGATAATCGACCTGCACCCCGCGCCCGTCGGCGATCTCCTGCTGGCGAACGATCGTCAGCCGCGCATCGGGTTTGGAGAGGGCGGGGAGGGCCATGCGGCAAATCCGCGCCTGATCGGTCTCGAGCGAGGGCGAGCAGCCGGCGATGCCCAGCAGCGCTACGAGGCCTGCGGCGGCGGCGAGCCAACGCGAGGTTTGCCCGCGCGGTGCGCGCGATTTCAAGCGCCGCGCGCCTTCGCGCCAAATCGCTGTTGTTTGGCGCGATTGCCGCAAACTTCCATCTCACATCAGCGGCGGCGCTTGTTTTTCGTCGTGTCGAAGAACAGCCCGCCGCATTTTTCCCCCTGGCATCGCTTTATGCGAGACAAATCAGCCTGGAGCAACGTGGTCATCGCCGAAAACGAAATCGGGCCCAATCGCCTCGCTCGGAGTTTGGCGGATCGTCCAGCCCCAGGCGAAACGGCGGCCGAACGGCGTCAGATTTGCAAATCACACCAGGGTGCAGGATCTGCCGAGGGTGATCGCCCAGAAACGCTGGTGCGCCATTTCGAACTCGAAGTGAATCTCTGGCAGGGTGAGGGGTCTCCGCCCCGCGCCGCCACGATCACCCGTTGTTCGGGACCGCCGCCGCGGGGCCCGCGCTTGGAACGATGGTGGAGTCCACCTCGACCGTAGCGTCGAAATCTTCCGGACTCGTTTCTTTTGCGATCTGGATCATCATTCGTCGCATGAGCGCAGCGGTGTCGTTCGGACCGGCTATATAAAGTGGCTTGCCCTCCATGCCGAACGTGAATGTCTGCTCGGCCATCGGCACATCGCCGAAAATTAATTCCGCTTCGGCGAAGTCTTCGTTCGGCGGAACCCCGTTGGAGGCGGCATAAGCGGCCGCATCGCGCAGCAATTTACGCGCTACCGGCGGATCCATCGGCTTCAGCGGATGTTCGTAGCCCTGCGTCCTCATCTGTTCCTCGAATTTGTGCCGCGACGACACCGCGAAGAACGCATCCCTGACTCCGAGGAACCAGGCGTCGACCAGGAAGAAGCTCGCGGCCACCAATCCCGACGGCAGATAGCGCGCAGCCACCACCCAACCCATGCCGACATCGAAGAGGGTTTCGGTCGAGAAGCAGGCGAAGTCCGGCGCTTTTGCGGCATCGAGGATCTGCAGTCTCTCGCTGACGGCTGCCGCTGCCGCTTCGGCCCTCCGTTTTTCGGCTACGATAACTTTTCGCCGCGCCGCCTTCTCGGCCATGCGGCGCAACCGCTGATTTTGTGACTGGGCCATGTCCGCTCCTTTCACTTGCATTTCGAATCGCTACGTTAGCCTGCGAGGCTAGCCAGACAGAGAGGCCGACGCACTCGATTTTCACCGCCAACGCACCGAAATCCCCGCCTGGGCTGAGTGTCGCCAGGGGGAATGGAGTTGCATGACGGCGCGATCCTCCACCACAAGCGAGGCCAGGGCTCGAGATCCGCATCCTGAGCGAAGGCGTGGTCGGGCTCGATTCGGCGGGAATCGAGAGCGCTGCTGGCGGAAATGTTTACGCCGGCGTGAGGCCGCCAGCGCCCAGCGCTGCGCTCAATCCCTGAGCTCGATCCGCACGGGCACGTGGTCCGACGCCTTGTCGCGCGCGCGCATCGCCTTGTCGATCGTGACGCTCTTCAGGATATCGGCCGCCTGCGGGGACAACAGCAGGTGGTCGATGCGGATGCCGTTGTTCCGTTGCCAGGCGCCGGCCTGATAGTCCCAGAAACTATAGAGCCCGCCGGCGTCGGTTGTCGCGCGCAACGCGTCGGCGAAGCCGAGCGCGAGCAACTCGTTGAGCTTGCTGCGCGTTGCCGGGAGGAAAAGCGCGTCGTTCGTCCATTGTTCGGGATGGGCGGCGTCGCGCGGCTCGGGAATGACGTTGTAATCGCCCGCCAGCACCAAGGGCTCCTCGAACGTCAGCAGTTTGCGCGCATGACGGATCAGCCGCTCCATGAAGGCGAGCTTGTAGGTATATTTCTCCGTCCCAGCCGGATTGCCGTTGGGGAGGTAGATGCTGGCCACCCGCACGACCCCGCGCTCTGTCGGGATCACGCCCTCGATATAGCGCGCCTGAACGTCGTCGGGATCGCCGGGAAGCCCGGTCGCGACTTCGAACGGCCGCTTGGAGAGGATGGCGACCCCATTGAAACCCTTTTGCCCGTGCAGCGCGACATTATAGCCGAGCGCCTCGATCTCGAGGCGCGGAAACGCCTCATCGATGCATTTGATCTCTTGCAGACACAGCGCGTCGGGGCTCGCCTCCTTCAGATAATCCAGGAGATGGCCGAGCCGCTGGCGGACCGAGTTGACGTTCCAGGTGGCGATGATCAGGGCAGAACTCCTCGGCGCGCGGGCGAAGCATATTCGCACGGTTGGCGGGCGCTGGGGAAGCTGGCGCGTGCGGGACTGGGCGGCCGCTGGGCCGGCGGCACGTTTCCTGCTTGTCGACCTACGTGCAAACTTGGCGCATTTTATTTCCGGGGCCCTCGGTCCCCGCCAATGGCGCAGCGCAGCAAGAGTGCTATATATCCGGTTGGCGTCCCGCACATTCAACTGGGAGCCGGGCCAACGAAATGGCCGCGACAAGCGGCTCGACAACAAGTGGGGCAAACTCATGGCCGCCGAAAAAGCGCAGAACCTGCAGGACACGTTCCTCAATCACGTGCGCAAGAGCAAGACCTCGGTGACGATATTCCTCGTCAACGGCGTCAAATTACAGGGTTTCGTCACGTGGTTCGACAATTTCTGCGTGCTGTTGCGTCGCGACGGCCATTCCCAGCTCGTCTATAAGCACGCGATTTCCACCATCATGCCCGCAGCCCCGATCCAGATGTTCGAAGCGGTCGAAGAGGCGGGCGACCACCATTGAGAGCCAATTGAGCGATATCAGAACCGAAGACCACTTCGGCAAACGGGAGCAGGCCGTGGCGGCGCATACGCGCACGCTGGTCGTCTGCCCGACGGTCACCTCACGCTCCGCCGCGGCGGAAAAGGCGGCGCGCACCGTCGAGGCGCGGCGCGAGGAAGCGGTCGGCCTCGCGCGCGCGATCGATCTCGACGTGGTCGACTCGACGCTCGTGAACCTGAGCGAAATCCGCCCCGCGACCTATCTCGGCAAGGGCAAGGTCGCCGAACTCGCGGAGCGGGTGAAGATCGAGGAGATCGAGCTCGTCGTTATGGATGCTGCGCTTTCGCCCGTGCAGCAGCGCAATCTCGAGAAAGAATTCAAGGCCAAGGTTATCGACCGGACCGGGCTGATCCTGGAGATCTTCGGCCGGCGCGCGCGCACCGCCGAGGGCGCGCTGCAGGTCGAACTCGCGCATCTGGATTACCAGAAGTCGCGCCTCGTGCGGTCCTGGACGCACTTGGAACGCCAGCGCGGCGGCTTCGGCTTTCTCGGCGGTCCCGGCGAAACGCAGATCGAAACCGACCGACGCCTCATTCAGGAGCGGATGATCCGCATCGAGCGCGATCTCGAGGCCGTCAAGAAGACGCGAGCGTTGCATCGCTCCAGCCGCAAGGACGTGCCGTACCCGATCGTCGCGCTGGTCGGCTACACCAACGCCGGCAAGTCCACGCTATTCAACCGGCTGACGCGCGCCGAGGTCGTCGCCGCCGACATGCTTTTCGCCACGCTCGATCCGACCATGCGATTGCTGAAATTGCCGCATGGCGGCTCTGCGATCCTCTCCGACACCGTCGGCTTTATTTCCGATCTGCCGACGATGCTGATTTCCGCGTTCCGCGCGACGCTCGAAGAGGTGCGCGCCGCCGACGTGATCCTGCATGTACGAGACATCGCCCACGCCGACACCGACGCGCAAGCGCAGGACGTGCAGGCGATCCTCACTGAAGTCGGCGTGATCGCCGCCGCGGACAAACTGATCGAGGTCTGGAACAAGCTCGATCGGCTGGATGCGGAACATCGCGCCGGGCTCGCGCTCGGCCAGGGGCTGGAGGGTCCGATCGCCGTATCCGCGCTGACCGGCGAGGGGATCGGCACGCTGCTGGAGGCGATCGAAGCCCGACTGGCCCGGGGCCGTAGCCTGATCGACCTCAGCCTCGACAGCGCGGACGGGCAGGGGCTGCACTGGCTCTACGAGCACACCGAGGTGATGGCGCGGGCCGACGGCGACGATGGCCGGGTGAACGTAACCGTGCGCGTCGCGCCGGATACGGTGGAGCGGGTGCGGCGGCGGTTCGCTGGGGCGGGGGCGTAAAGCAGGCCTAAAGCGAGATCGCGGTTGTCTCCGGGGCAAATGGCCGGATGGACGAGGGCGCGCGCCCGCCCCCCGTCTTGGGTCTTTGCGGCCTCCCTCAAGAGGGCGGGCGCTAGGCTGCAGTTTCAGTTCTGCATTCCATTATTTCAAACCTTTAGGCGCCTTTTTCTGCAACCTCGCGAGGCCGGTCATCAATGCGCCGTGTCCACGTCGACCCGCGAGGACCCCCCGATTACGGGGACTGATATGATACGATTGCATGATCTGAGGACCAAGCGTCGAGTTCGGTCGAGTTCGCCTCTAAAGGCGTCGCCCGCGGGGTCGCGGGCGGCCCTGGTTTGCCTGTCATAATGAGCCGACCGAACAACTTAGTCTA